>JASHUC010000243.1 GCA_030040235.1 Gammaproteobacteria bacterium
CCGGCGACTCCTCGGCCGCTTCGGCGTGGCGCACACCATGCTCTCGATCGAGGATGTGGCAGGTCTCGAGCGCACGCTCGGCTCCCGGGCGACGAAGCTCGTGGTCTTCGAGAGCCCGACCAATCCGGTGACCAAGATCGCGGACATCGCCGCCATCACGCGCCTCGCGCAGGCTCACGGAGCGCTCACCGTGCTCGACAACACCTTTGCGGGGCTGCACCAGCATGGTGAGTACGAGATCGACGTCTTCGTTCACAGCCTGACGAAGTACGCCTCGGGGGCGGGCGATGTCATGGGCGGGGCGGTGATCGCTCGCGGCGAGATCATCCGCAACCTGCGGCCCGATTTTGGCGTCCTCGGAGGCGTGCTCGACCCGCATTCAGCGTTCCTCATCCAGCGGGGCCTGCGGACCTATTTCGTGCGCTACCGCACGCAATGTGCCTCGGCGCAGCGCATCGCCGAGCTCCTCGCACGCCACCCCGCAGTTGAGCGCGTTCACTACCCCGGGCTCGCCACGCATCCTCAAGCCGAGCTCGCGCGGGCGCAGATGCGGGAGTTCGGCACCATCGTCACGTTCGATCTGGCCGGTGGCGAGCAGGCGGCGCGTTTCGTGGACGCACTGAAGCTCTTCGCGCTCACTGCGAGTCTGGGCTCGACCGAGTCGCTGGTCGTTGCCCCGCAGATGATGGGCGTGCGCGAGCTCACGCCCGGCGAGATGCGCATCTCGGCCGTGACGCCCGGTACCGTGCGGCTCTCGATCGGCCTCGAGGATCCGGAGGATCTCGTGGAGGACGTGAGCGGGGCGCTCGCCGCCGCGGCGGGATGATCAGCGCCGGAAGATCCACGCGAGGATCGACAGGATGAGGCTGACGAGCAGCATCGTCGTCAGCGGGAAGAAGAACTTGAATCCCGGACGGTTGATGATGATGTCTCCGGGGAGGCGAAAAAGCGGCAACCGCCTCATCCACTGCCACGAGAGGCCTGCGAGGATGAAGATCGCACCCAGTGTGACGAGAAGACGGCTCATGGTTTCGCTGCCTCAGGGGGCATCCAAGCAGATCTGTGCTGGAACGGCAAGCCGCAGGGTAATCCCCCGAAGGCACCTTCGTGCTAAGCTCCCCGCCGCAAGAGGGTCACTGCGCACCGCAGACCGAGACCCCCAGAGGACGACCCAGTGGCCCAGCCGGCAGAGGTCTTCGTCAGCTACTCCCGGAGCGACAAGGAGCGCGTTCTCGAGTTGACGGGGAAGTTGCGTTCGGCCGGGGTGTCCGTATGGGTCGATCAGAGCGGTATCGACGCCGCCACGATGTGGGGTGAGCAGATCGTCAACGCGCTGGAAGGGGCCAAAGTGCTCCTCCTGATGGTGACCGAGTCCTCCGTCCGCTCGGATAACGTCGCCAAGGAAGTGGTCCTGGTGAGCGAGCGCAAGGGCCACATCCTCCCGGTGCACCTCGAGCCAACGCATATCCCCCCGAGCCTGAAATACCAGCTGGCCGGCATTCAGCACATCGAGTACTTCGACCGCGAGCGTTCGGAGGAGAACTTCAAGGCCATCCTGCGCTCGCTCGAGCGGATTGGAGTGCGGATCGCTCCGGCGCCGACGCCGCCATCGGCGCCCGCAGCCGAGGCCGATCTGCGCGCGCACGCGACGGGTCTCGGCGGAGCGGGTCTCGAGCGAGGTGCGCTCGCGGTGCTGCCGTTCGACAACATCAGCCCGGATCAGGAGACCGACTACTTCAGTAACGGCCTGACGGAGGAGCTCATCGCGCGACTCTCGGGCTTGAGCGAGATCGAGCTCATCTCGCGCTGGGCGTCCATGCAGCTGAAGGACCGCAAGCACGACATCCGCGCGCTCGGCAACGAGCTCGGTGCCCGCTACATCGTCGGCGGGAGTGTGCGGCGCTTCCAGGAGTCCGTGCGCATCACCGTCCAGCTGGTCGACGTCGGCACCAACCGCCAGATCTGGGGCAACACGTACAAGGGCAAGCTGGATGACATCTTCGACATTCAGGAGCAGGTTGCCCAGCAGATCGTCGAGGCGCTGAAGCTCAAACTTTCCTTCTCCGAGAAGGTGTCGTTGACCAAGCGCCAGACGGTCAACGCTCAGGCCTATGATCTGTACCTGCGCGGCCAGGACTATTTGTATCGCCTGACCAAGCGGAGCGTAGAGCGTTCGATCCAGCTCTTCGAGAAGGCGATCGAGCTCGATGCCCGTTACGCGGCCGCCTACGCGGCGTGTTCGAGCGCCTACGGACAGCGGTATTGGCTCTTCGCGCGCGATCCGAAGGACCGCGACCGCGCGCAGGAACTGAGCTTCAAGGCGCTGATGTACGACAACAACCTCGCCGAAGCGTACACCGCGATGGGCCTCTCGTATTTCATCGGCGGAAAGTTCGAGGAAGCGAGCGCCTCGAGCCGCAAGGCGATCGAGCTCGACCCGGATGACTTCATCGCGCACTGGACGCTCGGGCGGATTCATTTCACGAACGGCGAATTCGACCAGGCCTACGCGCTCTACCGGCGGGTCATCGAGCTCAAACCAGAATTCCTGTCGGCTTACGCGGATCTGAAGATGACCTGTCAGCGGCTCGGGCGCCAGGAGGAGACGGAACTGCTGCTGAGGAAACTCGTGGAGCTGCTGCCGACTCATCTGCTGCAAAACCCGGACGATGCGCGGGCGCGAATCATCTTCGCGATCTCGCTCGCGGAGCTCGATCGCAAGGACGAGGCGCTCCGCGAGTGCTCTCAGGCACTCGAGCTGACGCCGGACGATCCCCTCATGCTCTACAACTGTACCTGCCTTTACTCCCGGCTCGGTGAGCCGCAGCAAGCGCTCGAGACACTGCGCCAGGCGATCGCCGTGGGTTATGCCAATTTCCCGTGGATAAAGCAGGATCCGGACATGATTCCCCTGCGCGATAACCCGGAGTTCCAGGCGCTGATCGCCGGCCGATAGCCGTCGGCACTCTGCGCGCGCGGGCTCATCGAGGCGACTCAGATCGCGATTTGCCTCCCGAGCTCGACCACCTGATCGCTCGGCAAGCGCAGGAAATCGGTCACGTGTGCGGCGTTGCGCCCCATCACGGCGTAGAAGGCCGTCGCGCAGCGGGGGAGCCATCCTCGGTCCTCGCGCTGCACGATGGTTTCATGGCCGACGTAGTAGGTGACATCGTCGAGCTTGAGCGTGCACCCGTGAGTCTGCGCCTGAGCCAGCAGGGCCGGCACATCGGGGCGCTGCATGAAGCCGTAGCGAGCGACTGCCCGCCAGAAATCGGGCCCCAGCGGGGTGATCTCCAGACGCTTGCGCGGATCGATCCACGGAACCGACTCCGTGATGACGGTCAGGACGAGCAATTTCTCCTGCAGCGCGCGGTTCTTCCTCACGTGCCACATCATCACCGGAGGCGTATCGCGCAACGTGCGCGTGATGAACACCGCCGTACCTGGAACCCGCGCTATGTGCTGCTGCGCGATCTGCGCGAGAAAGACGGGGATGGGGGTCAGAGTCTCGCTGATCGCGCGCACCACCGCCACCATTCCCCGATGCCAGATGAGCATGACACCATAGACGAGGAGCGCGAGAAGCAGCGGGACGTATCCGCCCTGCATCACCTTAATCACGTTGGCTCCGAAGAAGGCGGCATCGACGCAGAAGAAGACCCCGGCCACCGCCCCGCTCAGCAGCACGCCCCATCCCCAGACGTCGCGCATGGCCATGAAGAGCAGGGCGGAGGTCATGAGCATGGTGAGCGACACGGCGATGCCGTATGCCGCGGCGAGGTTGTCCGACTTGCCGAACGCGAGCGTGAGACCGAGCGTGACGGCGGCGAGCAGGACGTTCACCGCCCCGACGTAGATCTGGCCGTAGCCGATCTCGGAGGTCTGCTTGATGCGCAGGCGAGGCAGCCACCCGAGGCGGATCGCCTGGCGGGTCATCGAGAAGGCCCCCGTGATGATCGACTGGCTCGCGATGATGGTTGCGAGCGTTGCGAGCACGATGAGAGGCAGGAGCACCGGCTGCGGGCAGAGCCGAAAGAAGATGTTGTCGGAGGTCGGCGCGCCCTCGAGCACGATCGCGGCCTGACCGGCGTAGTTGAGCAACAGGCTCGGAAAGACGACCGCCGACCAGGCGAAGCGAATGGGCCGCGAGCCGAACTGACCCATATCGGCGTAGAGCGCCTCGGCGCCGGTCACACAGAGAAAGACGCCGCCCAGGACGACAAAGCCCGCAAAGCCGTGCGTGAGCACGTAGCCGAACGCGTACATGGGGTTGAGCGCGGCCAGCACCGCGGGGTGCTGCGCGATGCCCCAGATGCCGAGGAGCGCGATCGACACGAACCACAGCGCCATGATCGGGCCGAAGGTCTTGCCGATCCTCGCCGTGCCGAGCGGCTGGATCGCGAAGAGGGCAAGAAGGACCGCGACCGCCGCGGGCAGCACGTAGGGGTGCAAGGACGGCACGGCGATATTGAGTCCCTCCAGGGCGGAGAGAACCGAGATTGCGGGCGTGATCGCTCCGTCTCCATAGATGAGCGCCGCGCCAAACAAGCCGACGGCGACGATGGTGGGCCGCTGATACTTCTTCACTGCAAGCAGGGCCATCAGGGCGAGAATGCCGCCTTCGCCGTCATTGTCGATGCTCATCGCGACGATCACGTACTTGACCGTCGTGATGAAGATGAGCGTCCAGAGCGTCAACGAGAGAACGCCGAGAATCACCTGCGGCGATGGATGCGCGCCCGTAAGATCGAGAACGGTCTTGAGCGTGTACAGCGGGCTCGTGCCGATGTCGCCGAAGACGACGCCGAGCGCGGCGAGACCGAGAAATGCAACCCCCGTGCGGCGCTCGGGATGCGCCTCATCGGCGAGCGGTGTGGCCGACATTATTGGGGGGCGGGCCTCATGGAAGAGCCCGGATGCTAGCACGCTACAATGTGCGGTCGTAGGTGAGTACAGCATGGTTCGTACGCTTCCGAGTACTCCGGCCGCTGACGGGTTCTGGATGCCGAGCGAGCTCGAGCCGCACGCCGGCTGCTGGATGCTCTGGCCCGAGCGCCTGGACAACTGGCGCGACGGGGCGCAGCCGGCTCAGCAGGCGTTCGCGGCAGTCGCTGCGGCCATCGCGCAGTTCGAGCCCGTAACGGTCGGTGTGTCCGCGCCGCAGCTCGGTCGCGCGCGGGCGCTGCTCCCGGCGGCGGTGCGCACCCTCGAGATGGCCCACGATGATTGCTGGATGCGTGACGTCGGGCCCACGTTCGTCGTGAACGCCCAGGGCGAGCTGCGGGGAGTCGATTGGCCCTTCAATGCCTGGGGAGGGCTCGGGGGCGGGCTCTATCATCCCTGGGATCAGGACGATGCGGTGGCGCAGCAGGTTCTCGCCATCGAGAACTGCGATCGATATCGCGCGCCGCTCATCAACGAAGGCGGTGCCGTGCACGTGGACGGGGAGGGTACGGCGCTCGTCACCGAGGAATGCCTGCTCAACCCCAACCGAAATCCGAGCCTGACGCGCGCGCAGATCGAGACCCACCTCGAAGCCTATCTCGGCGTGCGCGCCGTGATCTGGCTCGGCAAGGGCATGGTGAACGACGAGACGGACGGGCACATCGACGAGCTGGCGTGCTTTGCGCGGCCCGCCGAGGTGTGCCTCGCGTGGACGGACGATGTGCACGACCCGCAGCATCGGGTCTCGCGCGATGCCTGGGAGCGCCTGCGCGAGGCGCGCGATGCACGTGGCCGGCGCCTGAGGATCACGAAGCTTCCGCTGCCCGGACCGCTCGTGAGGAGCGAGGCGGAGGCGGCGGGTGTTCTTACGCAGCAGGGCACCCGCGCGCGGCCTGAGGGTGAGCGCCTCGCCGCGAGCTATGTGAATTTCTATGCGGCGAACGGCGGTATCGTGATGCCGCTGCTCGATGTGCGCACCGATGAGCTCGCGGCTCGAGGGCTCGCTGCGCTATTTCCGGACCGGCGCGTGGTCGGTGTTCCGGCGCGGGAGATTCTGCTCGGGGGCGGTGGCATTCATTGCATCACGCAGCAGGTTCCGGCGCGCGCGCTTCAGCGGCCCTCCGCGAGCCGCGCCGCACTGTCGAGCCAGCTGCGCTGAGCCCGGCGGTAATGAGCCGGGGAGATGCGGGCTTGATCGAGGAGCTCGCGCGCGACGGTTGCCGCCTCGGCGCTGCGGCCCTGAGCCTTGAGCAGCTGCGCGTAGCGCACGGCAGCCTCGGCGCCCGGGTAGGCGGGTGCGAGGACCCGGTATTCCTCGAGAGCCTTCGTGACGTTGCCCTCGGCCTCGAGTGCGCGGGCGTAAAGCAGGTGTCTCTCGGGCGAGCGGAAGTCGGGATTGAGCTGCATGAGCTCATCGAGCGTGGTGCGCGCGCCGGCCGCATCGCCCTTGCCGAACTGCGCCTCGGCCAAGCCGAGCATGATGTTGGGATCATGCTCGTAGAGGCCGGTGAGCGCCTGGCGATAAGCGGCGATCGCCTCGTCGTAGCGGCCGTGGCGAACGAGCTCGTCCGCGTAGCGCTGGCGGCTCGCCACATTGCCCGTCAGGCGAGCCTCCTGCTCGTAGCGGCGCAGGTTGGCCCCGGGATCGAGCGCTTGGCGCATTCCACGGGCGGTACGCCGAGCGGTGTCGCTGCCAAATAAAGCGGGCACGAGCTCGACCAGGACATACGCCAGAATCCCGGCGAAGGACAAGAGCGCGATGACCCAGACCCAGATGTAGTTGCGCCCCGTCCTGATGACGTGGACGATGAACAGCACCTGAATGAGGAGCGAAACGATCGAGACGTGCAGCAGCGACATGCCGGTCCTCAGCGACTCGGGCGTGAGAGCTTACTGGGACGTGGCCGCAAGCTAAAGGAGTGCGCCCCGGCGCGCCTCATCGTGGCGGCCTCGCCTCCGGCAGCGCAAAAGCGATGACGTAGTCTCCGCGTGGCGTGCCGAGCTTGCCGTGCCCGCCTGCCGCGATGACGAGGTACTGGCGCTGGTCGCGTCCCGCCCGGTAGGTCATGGGGGTCGCCTGACCACCCGCCGGCAGCTGAAATTTCGCGAGCTCACGTCCGGTTTCGACATCGAAAGCCCGCAGATAGTTGTCCATGGCCGCGGCGACGAACACGAGATCGCCCGCGGTGACGATCGGGCCGCCCATGCCGGGTACCCCGAAGTTGCGCGTGGGGGCGAACCACGGCCCCATGTTCTTCGTCGAGCCGAGCGGGACCTCCCACACGATACGGTTGTCGCGCAGGTCGATGCTCACGAGCGTTCCCCACGGCGGAGGCGTGCACGGCAGCCCCCAGGGTGAGAGTAGCGGCTTGCGCAGCACCGCGTACGGTGTTCCGAGCTGGTACCCGACCTCGGCGTGCGCGAAGTCCCCGGACTGCATCTCGCGTGCGAGATCCTGGCGAGGGACGAGCTTCTCGACCGTCGGCAGATGATTGACCGCGGCGATCACGCGTTCGCGGCGCGCATCGAAGGCAATTCCACCCCAGTCGACGCCGCCCGCATAGCCGGGCGAGGAGATGGATCCGCGCGTGTCCGGCGGCGTGTAGGTGCCCTCGTTGCGGTAGCGTCGCAGCAGATCCCGGCATTTGCCCCGGTCCCAGAACGTGATGCCCCACGCATCGCGCGGGTCGATCGGTGCGTGCGAGGCGAGCGGTGGGGTGTCCGGGAAGGGCTGGGTGGGGGAGGCCTGCTCGCCGGCGACGGTGCTGCGCGGGACCGGTCGCTCGATGATCGGCGCGAGCGGCTTGCCCGTATCACGATCGAACACGAACAGCATGCCGCTCTTGGTCGCCTCGAGCACGGCATACACGGGCGCCGTGCTCGACTCGAGTGAGACGAGCATGGGTTGCGCCGCGAGGTCGTAGTCCCACAGGTCGTGGTGGATGAGCTGCTGCTGCCAGAGCAGCCGCCCCGTCTTTGCATCGAGCGCGAGCAAGGAATCGGCGAACCGGTCGCTCCCCAGACGCTCCCCCCCGTAGTAGTCGGGACTCGCCGAGCCGGTCGGCACGAACACGGCGCCGCGCGCCGGATCGACCGACATCACGCCCCAGGCATTGCCGGCTCCGGTGCGCGCCGCCTGGTCCGAGTGCCATTCCGCGGCCGCCGGATGCTGTGGGGAGTCCGGAATCGGGTCGAAGCTCCACTCGAGCGCGCCGCTGCGTGCATCGAAGGCGCGCACGATTCCACGCTCGACCTCGACGGCGCGGTTGTCGCCGATCGCGGAGCCGACGACGACGCTGTCGCGCGTGACGGCGGGGGGCGAGGTGACGAGATATTCCCCGCGCTTGCGCAGGCGCACGCCGCGCGTGAGGTCCACGGTGCCGCGAACGCCGAAGCCGCCGCAGGGCGCGCCGGTCATGGCATCGAGGGCGATCAGACGCGCATCGAGTGTGCCGATGAATACACGCCGCGTGCAGGTGCCCACGGGTCCGATGTCGGGATCCTGCCACACCGAGACGCCGCGTGAGGCGACATCGCTGTACTCGACGCGCCGGTCGATGTGTGGGTCGAAGCGCCAGCGGGCCCGGCCCGTGATCGGATCGAGCGCAATGACGATATCGGTCGCGGTGGACAGGTAGAGCATTCCGAAGGCGAGAACCGGCGTCGCCTCGAAGGTGAGCTGGTCCGCGCTCGCAAGTCCCGCGCCGAGCTCGCCGGTGCGGTAGGTCCACGCGATCGCAAGGTGTGCGACGTTCCCGCGATCGATCTGATCCAGATTCGAGTAATGCTCACCGAAGATGTCGCCGCCGTAGTACCCCCAGTCGCTCGCCTCCGGCGACTGAGCACTCGTGAACGGGGAGCTCGCGGCGAGCCCCAGTACGGTCCCGAGAAGCCATGCACGGCTCATCACGGTCATGCGGGCATTATCGTTGATGCCGAACGCCCCCCGCGACGGCCATGCGGTATTCTTGTCGAGTGGATCGCACGCATCGGGTGGTCTGGCTCCGGATCGGGCTCGTGGGTGCCCTCCTGGTGGCCCTCGCCCGGACCGCGCTCGGCCCCGATTGCGCGCATGCGGCACAGGCGGCGCCATCCACCCCGGCGACCCCGCAGCACCGCCTGAGGATCGGGCTGGTGCTCTCGGGCGGGGGCGCCCGCGGGGCGGCGCACATCGGCGTGCTCAAAATGCTCGCGCAGATGCACATCCCCATCGATGCGATCGCCGGGACCAGCATGGGTGCGGTGATCGGCGGACTGTACGCGAGCGGGCTCTCGCCGGACCAGATCGAGTCGCTCATGAACTCCGTGAACTGGGCGGAGGCATTCAGCGAGCTGCCGCCGCGCCGGGAGCTCAGCTTCCGCCGCAAGGAGGAGGACCGGGATTTTCTCGTGAAGCTCCCGCTCGGCATTCGGGGCGGGAAGCTCCGGCTGCCGAACGGGCTCATCGAGGGCGAGACGCTCACCAGAATCCTGCGCCGCGCGACCCTTCCGGTCTGGGACATCAAGGATTTCGACGGCTTGCCGACGCCGTTCCGGGCCGTGGCGACCGATCTTTCGACCGGTGAGCCCGTCGTGATGCGAGCGGGTGATCTGACGACTGCAATGCGGGCGAGCCTGTCGGCGCCCGGTGTGTTCAGCCCCGTCGAGCGCGAGGGCCGGCTGCTGGTCGATGGCGGGCTTTCGGAGAATCTCCCGATCGACGTGGCGCGCGAGATGCACGTGGACGTGCTGATCGTCGTGGACGTCGGATTTCCGCTCTACACGCGCCAGCAACTCGTCGGTCCGGGCGCGATCTCGAACCAGATGCTCGCGATCCTCATTCGCCGCGAGTCCGAGCGCCAGCTCGCGACGCTCAATCCGCGCGACATTCTCATCACGCCGAACCTGGGTGATGCCTCGTCCTTCGACTTCAAGATCGTCAAACGCGCGATCGGTGTCGGTGAGCAGGCCGCACGCGATGTCGCCGCGCGGCTCACGGCCCTCGCGGTCGCCCCGCAAGCCTATGCCGCCTATGTCGCCCGCCGGCAGGCGCAGCGGGAGCCTCTGCCGGAGATTCAGTTCGTGCACGTCGATGCCGACTCCCGTCGCTACGCGCCATCGCTCCATGCGCTGTTCGACGATCTCGCCGGGAAGCAGCTCGACCCCAGCCAGGTCGACAGCCGCGTCACCGACATGTACGGACGCGGTGATCTTTCAATACTCGATTACCGGGTGGAGAACGACAACGGCGAGGACGGAGTGGACCTCTCGGCCCAGCGCAACAGCTACGGTCCGGACTATCTGCGCTTCGGCCTGGCGCTGCAGGACGATTTCCACGGGAACGCTTTCTACAATGCCTCGGCGCTGCTCGTCATGTCCGAGCTCACCTCGACCGGGGCGGAGTGGGTCTGGAGCGTGCAGGAGGGGATCTCTCCCTACCTCTACTCGGAGTTCTTCCTGCCCTTCTCGAATGACTGGCGCTGGTTCGTGCTACCGAATTTCCAGTACTCGGCGACCGATGTGCCGCTCGACAACGGCGCGCTCAAGCAGATCGCCGATTTCCGGCTGCGCAATTTCGACTATGGGCTGGATTTGGGGCGCGAGCTCGGCAACTGGGGCGAGGCGCGGGTCGGAGTGCTGCACGATGAGGGTACGAGCTACGTGAGAGACGGCGATCCGGACCTGCCGTCGACGCACTTCAGGGATTACGGCTTTTTCGTTCGCTTCTCCTACGATCAGGTCGATGACGTCGACTTCCCCCATGACGGACAGCTCGCGACCGTGCAGTGGAGCAGCGAGAACAACTGGGTATCCGAGCAGGCGGAGGGCGGATTGCAGCGGCCGCTCAATCAGGTGACGCTCAACTGGCTCGGTGCGCAGTCCTTCGGGCGCGAGACGGCGATCCTGTGGACGACGGCCGGAACGACGCTCAGCCAGACCGATCCCTACGATCTGCACACGCAGTTCCTGCTGGGCGGGCTCTTCAATCTCTCGGGCCTGCCCGTGCAATCGCTCGCGGGCTCGGATTTCGGTATCGCGCGCTTCATGTATTACCACAAGCTCGGAAGCGGCGGAGAGGGTCTGTTCAACTTCCCGGCGTACCTCGGGTTCTCTCTGGAAGCCGGCAACGTCTGGCAGGACCGCGAAAGCATGGCCTTGAACTCCGTGCGCAAGGACGGCAGCGTGTTCGTGGGCTTCGATACCCCGGTGGGACCGCTGTTCCTCGCAACCGGACTCGATCAGTCCGGCGCCGAGACGTTCTACCTGTTCCTCGGCCGGATGTTCTGAGGCGCGATGTTCCGGGCGCCCGCGCGCTCGACATCGTTAGAGTTAGAGTCCGCGGCTCTCGGCGAGCTTCTCGACCTTCTCGAAGATCAGCGACGGTCGATCGCCGGAGCGGGAGTACTCGTGGCGGCGGCTCATCTCCTTAAGCGCCGAGTCGCGCTCATCGCGCGTGCCGTACCAGTGCGTGCGATGCCACTCCGGACCGAGAAGCTTGCGGAAGGGATCTCCTGCGGGGAGGCTCACCCGCACCCCGTAGGGCCGCAGCTTCTCGATCGGCGGCATGCGCAGGTTGTGTGCCTGATTGATTCCCATGCGGCGCAGCTTACCAGTGTCGCGCAGCTTGTGTTGCGCGGCCCACGAGCACAGACTTTGACGTCCATTCCACATCCGGGTGCCGTGCCATGTCCCTCTCGAGCGCGAAGTCGCAGATGCCCGCACCGCACGAGGCCCTCACCGGACGGGCAACCCCGATGCGGGTCCCGGAGACGCACGCCGTGAATGGCCGGCGCATCGTCCCGCCCT
>JASHUC010000244.1 GCA_030040235.1 Gammaproteobacteria bacterium
CGGATTCAAAGCAGGCGCAGCCGACGGACATCATCTGCAGAATCGCTCCTCACGCGATGCGCTGGTCATCGAGATCGGAACGCGCCGCCCGCAGGAAGAGGAAGTCATCTACCCGGACATCGATTTGAAGCTGCCGCGCGGAGTGGGCAGCTTTACGCACGCGGACGGCTCGCCGTACGCCGAGGCGAAGCCTCGAGGCCCGAGGGACGGCAGGTAGCCGGCAAGGAGCCGGCAACTCGCCGGCAACGACACGGAGAGGCACCCGATGACGCAGCGTGGGGAAGGCCGCCGGATGACGAGCGTCCAGGAGCTCAACGTCTATCCGGTGAAGTCGTGCCGCGGCATTGCCCGGCAAACCGTGCGGCTGCAGCCGACGGGGTTCGAGTGGGACCGGCAATGGATGGTGGTCGATGCGACCGACAGTTTCATCACGCAGCGAACACACCCGAAGCTTGCGACCATCGAGCCCGCGCTCGCTGCCGATGCGCTCTCATTGAGCGCCAAGGGCGCAGGCACGCTGCGTGTTCCGTTCGAGCTCCAGGGGCCACCGGTCACGGTGCGCGTGTGGAACGATATCTGCACGGCGCAGGATCAGGGAGATGAGCCGAGTGAGTGGCTGAGCGCCGTGCTCGGTGATTCGGTCCGGCTCGTGCGCGTGAGCTCGCAGATGGATCGCATGGCGAACGCGCGGTTCGCCGGGCCCGATCCCGCGCCCGTCACCTTCGTGGATGGCTATCCGATTCTGGTTTGCAACCGCGCCTCGCTCGAGGATCTCAATGCGCGCATGCCGACGCCCATTCCGATGGCGCGCTTCCGGCCCAACCTCGTGCTCGAGGGCCCCGGCCCCTTCGCCGAGGACCGGATCGCGGCGCTCAGAATCGGTGATGTGACCTTGCGGCTCGTGAAGCCCTCCATACGCTGCATCATCACCTCGACGGATCAGCAGACCGGAGAGCGCTCGATCAACCCACTGCCGGTCCTCAAGCAATTCCGCTTCAACCGCGAATTGATGGGGGTCGCCTTCGGGGAGAACGCCGTCATCGCCGCGGGCGTCGGCGGGACGATCAGCGTCGGTGCGCGCTGCGCCGCGCGCATGGATTGATTAAGACAAATCGGCGGCCCCGGCCGTTCCTACAGGCGACCGATGCGCGGACCGCGCTCCCGACTGTGAGCTCCATGCTGCAGGCGCGTCGAAATTGTGCACGGCTCCCATGACGGGAGCGTGAGCCTCGGGAACACTTTCGGGCGAGCTTCCATCTCAGCGCAGATCGGCGTGCCGGGGCTAGACACGGCGTGAGCATGTGCGAGTCGCACGAGAAGAATTTCCATCGGCTCCCGCTCACGGGAGTGTCTGCGGCCGCGTGCTCGTTGGCTGCGGAGCCTGCGGCCGCGGCCTCGGCGGCCACGCATGCGGGCTCGCACGCGCTCTGGCTCGCGATGCTCGGGACCCTCCTGGCGTTCGCCGCGGGCGTCGCGCTCGCCTCGTGGCTCGAGAGGCGCCGCCGGCCCGACGGGCGGCGTGAGGCGCGCTATCGCGCGGTCCTCGAGCAATCGCCGAATGGGGTACTCATCGGCGATGCGGCGAGCCTGCGTGTCCTCGATGCGAATCCCGCGCTCCTCGCCTCGCTCGGCTACTCGGCCGAAGAGATCGCCGGCATACCGCTCGGTCAGATCCTCGCGGACGAAACCGGGGATGCCGCGAACCTCGCAGACAAGCTGCGCGATCCCCATCCGAGCCTGCCGATGCCGCTCAAGCAGCGGTGCCGGAACGGGACCACTCTCGAGGTGGAGGCGACCGGCTTTCCGATGATGCTCGAGGAGCAGTCGGTGCTCGCCTTCACGATCAGCGATGTGAGCCTCAAGCGCAAGGTGGAGGCGCGGCTCCTCGAGGAGCAGCAGCATCTCGATCACCTCGCGCACCATGATCAGCTGACGGGGCTGCCGAATCGGCACTATCTCACGCATCATCTGCCGGGAGCGATCGAAGAGGCCAAGCGCAACGGAACGATGCTGGCGGTGCTCTTCCTGGATCTCGATCGCTTCAAGGACATCAACGACTCGCGGGGCCACGAGACCGGCGACAAGCTGCTCAAGACCGTGGCGGAGCGGGTGCGCGCGACCGTCCGCGCCGAGGATATGGTCGTGCGCATGGGGGGCGATGAGTTCATCGTCGTCCTGCAGGCCGTCCACAACGCGCAGGTCATCCACGATATGGCCGCCCGCATCAACGAGGAGCTGAGCGCTCCGGTCATCGTCGACGGGCGGCCGCTCGTGGCGACGGTGAGCATCGGCGTGTGCCTCTTTCCGCGCGACGGTGTGGACATGGGCGAGCTGCTGCGCCATTCGGACACCGCGATGTATCAAGCGAAGGACCGCGGGCGAAACAACTTCCAGCTTTTCAGCCCCAACATGGCGCGCAAGATCCGCGAGCGCGTGGCGGTCGAGGCGAGCCTGCGTGCCGCCCTCGAGCGCCAGCAGTTCGACGTGCACTACCAGCCGATCATCGACATCGGCTCGAACAAGGTGATGGGTCTCGAGGCGCTGCTGCGCTGGAAGCATCCGACACAGGGATATATCTTGCCGGGCCGCTTCATCGACGTCGCCGAGGAGACCGGTCTCATCGTGCCGGTCGGGGAGTTCGTTCTGCAGCGGGTGATGCAGGATGCGAACTACTGGCGGCGTGCCGGGGCCACGGCCGTTCCCATCGCGGTGAACATCTCCGCGGTGCAGCTGCAGCGCTCGAACCTGCGCGACCGGGTCATCGCGCTGTCCCGGGCTTACAACGTGAGTCCCAGCATGCTGCAGCTCGAGCTCACCGAGAGCACGATGTTCGAGCGGCGCGAATCGCGCGGCGGCGAATCGCGCCGCGATGCGATCTCCCAACTGCGCGATCTCGGCGTGGGCATCGTCATCGACGACTTCGGGACCGGCTACTCGAGCCTCGGCTACCTCAAGCAATGGCACGTGGACTACCTGAAGATCGATCGCAGCTTCGTGCGCGACCTGGTGACCGATATGAGCGACCTGGCGATCGTGGGAGCGATCATCGCCATTGCGCGCCATCTCAACATCAAGGTCGTGGCGGAGGGCATCGAAGGCTGGCAGCAGCTCGAGAAGCTCCGCCAGCTCGGCTGCGGACTCGCACAGGGATTTCTCTTCGCAAAACCGGCACCCGCCTCGCAGTGCCTGCGGCTCCTCTCGGGCGTGCCGCTCAAGCTCACGGACGAGAGCGCCCCCGCGGGAGACCTCGAGCTGATTCCCACCCTGACACGCACCGGGAGCTGAGGATCTCCTCAAGCCGCTCGAGGGAGGGGGCGGGCCTGGATGCCCTGTTCGGTGAGATAGCGCGCGAGCGCGTCCGTGTAGCCGTGCATGGTGAGCACGCGGCGCGCATTCGTCTCGCGGCAGGTGGTGATGAGTGCGGGCCAGTCCGCGTGATCCGAGATGACGAAGCCCCGATGGTAGCCCCGGCGGCGCCGCTCGCCCCGCAGGCGCATCCAGCCCGAGCAGAAGCCGCTCGAGTGGGCCCCGACGCGGCGGATCCAGGAGGTCCCGGCCGCATTGGGCGGGGCGAGCACGAGCGCTCCGCGGTACTCCTTTTTGCGCTCCTCGGTGGCTGGCGGCGTGGGCGGCATCGAGACCCCGGCGGCGCGATACGCCTCGATGAGCTCGCTCATCGCGCTGTGCACGTGCACGGGGTCTGAGGTGAAGGCCGCGAGCTCCGCGAGCAGACGTTGTGCCTTGCCGAGTGAATAGCAGAACAGCACCGATGCCAGCCCGTGCTCACGATTCGAGCGCCACCAGGTGAGGATCTGCTCGATCACGGCCGTGGTCGACGGCCAACGGTAGATCGGCAGAGCGAAGGTCGATTCCGTGACGAACACATCGCACGCGAGCGGCTCGAACGGCGCGCACGTCGGATCGGGCTGGCGCTTGTAGTCCCCGGAGACGACCCACACGCGTCCCTCGTGCTCGATGCGGATCTGTGCCGAGCCCAAGATGTGCCCGGCCGGGTGCAGCGAGAGGCTCGTGGCGCCGAGCGTGAATCGAGCCCCGTAGTCGAGCGGCGCGATCTGCGGCTGGCCGGCAAGGCGCGTACGGGCGATTGCCAGCCCCGGTCGTGCGAGAATGTAGCGTGCATGGCCGGGACGCAGGTGATCGCCGTGGCCGTGCGTCACCACGGCGGTCTGCACCGGCTGTACGGGGTCGATGTAGAAGTCGCCCGGCGGACAGTAAAGTCCCCGGGGAGTCCTCACGATCAGCTCTGGGAGCGTGCTCATGGTTCGGATTGAAGCGCGGCACGCCCCGCGCGAGGAGAGCGAGTGCTCAAGGCACAGTGCGCCAGCGCCGTGCTGATGGTGCGGCCCGCCGCGTTCGATTACAACCGGCAGACCGCCGGCACGAACTCCCTGCAGCGCCGGGCAGCCGGCCCAGTCGCGGCAGCGCAGCAGCTCGCCCTCGAGGAATTCGACCAGGTCGCCAGAGCCCTGCGCAGCGAGGGCGTGCGCGTCTGCGTGGTCGAGGATACGCCCGAGCCTGCCAAGCCGGATGCGGTCTTCCCGAACAACTGGGTGAGCTTCCATGCCGGAGGCACCGTCGTGCTCTACCCAATGCAGGCGGAGAACCGCCGGCCAGAACGACGGCACGAGATCATCGAGCGGGTGCGCGAGGAGCTTGGGTTCGAGGTGCGCCGCACGCTCGATCTGACTCGCCTCGAGGCCGCGGGGCGCTTTCTGGAGGGAACCGGCAGCCTGGTGCTCGATCACGTGCGACGCGTCGCGTACGCCTGCCGCTCACCGCGAACGCACGCGGCGGCGCTCGAAGCGTGGTCGAGTGAGATGGGGTACGAGCCGCTCCTGTTCAGCGCCGCAGGCACCGACGGCAAGCCGCTCTATCACACGAACGTCCTCATGTGCATCGGCGCACGCGCCGCCATCGTGGGCGCGCAGTCGATCGCGCCGGGCGACCGCGAGCGCGTGCTCGAGCGCCTCGCCGCCTCCGGGCGCGAGATCATCGAGATCGGACCCGAGGCCGTCGAGGCCTTCGCGGGCAATGCGCTCGAGCTTGCGAGCTGGGACGAGGCGCTCGGCGATTGCAACGTGTTCGTGATGTCCACGACGGGTCGCGAAGCGCTCGGCACCCGGGGATTCGCGCGCCTCGCGGCCTGCACGGACAGCGTCCTGGCCGTTCCGCTCCCGACCATCGAACGGGTGGGCGGCGGCGGTATTCGCTGCATGCTTGCCGAGGTATTTTTGTCATCGTGACGGAGTTGATCCTCAAGGTCGCGGCGAGCTATCTCCTCGGGTCGATCCTCGGCAGCCTCGTGCTCGGCCGGCTGACGGGCCGCGGGGACATCCGCGGCGCAGGCAGCCACAATCCCGGCAGTACCAATGCGCTCAGAGTCCATGGCAAGGCATTTGCGGCCGGCGTCGCCGCGATCGACATCGGCAAGGGCTGGGTCGCCGCCCGGCTACTGCCCGCCATCGCCCTGCCGCTCGCGCCCGCATCGGCCGACATGCGCGCGTGGATCCCCGCGGCCTGCGGGGCTGCGGTGATGCTCGGTCATGCTTATCCGGTGTGGTTCGGGTTTCGAGGCGGCAAGGCGGTCGCGGCCTTCCTCGGCGCCGTCCTCGGCCTCGCGCCACGGATCGCGCTTCCCGTCGTCTTCGCCTGGGCGCTCGTGATCGTGCTCACCGGATTCGTGGGACTCGCATCGATGATCGCGGCCGCCCTGTCGCCCCTCGTTCTTTACTGGCAGGGACTGGCCGGCGCTCGGCCGCTGCTCGCGTTCACGGTCTTTGCCGCGGCGCTCGTCGTCTTCACCCATCGGGCGAACATCGTGCGCATGCGCGCGCGGTGCGAGCCGCGCGCGCACCGGCTGTGGCTGTTCGGCCGGCGCACGGCCTCCTGAAGCATGACGCGCGCGCTCAAGGCGAGGGGAACCGCGGGCACCCGGCGCGCGCTCCCGGCCGAGGTTCACGCGCAGCTCTCGCGCGGCGGATTTCATTCCGGAGCCGAACTCGCGCGGCGGCTCGGGGTGAGCCGCAGCGCCATCTGGAAAGCGGTCATCTCTCTCAAGGAGCTCGGCCTGGCGGTGCACGCCGTGCGCAATCGCGGCTACCGGCTGCCCGCGCCCTGTGAGCCGCTCGATGCGCAGCAGATCCGCGCGGCGCTTCGGGACGCCGTGCGGGAGCGCATCCGCCGCATCGACGTCGCCTGGTCGGTGGCCTCGACCAACGCCGTGCTTCTCGAGCGCAGCGATCTTCCGCCCGGCGTTGCCGACGTGCTGCTCGCCGAGCATCAGAGCGCGGGTCGCGGCAGGCGAGGGCGCGCCTGGCTCGCACCGCTCGGCGGGGCGATCTGCCTGTCGCTCGCCTGGAGCTTTCCCGGACTGCCGCGGGACCTTGCGGGGCTGGGGCTCGCCGTCGGAGTCTGCGCGCGGCGGGCGCTCGGCGAGCGTTCCCCCCAACCGATCTCGCTCAAGTGGCCCAACGATCTCACCATCACGGATCACAAGCTCGGGGGCATTCTCATCGAGATGCGCGCCGAATCGGAGGGTCCGGCGTATGTGGTGATCGGCCTCGGCATCAACGTGGCGCTCGGCCGGCAGGGCCGGGAGGACGTGCGAGCCACGGGCACGCTGCCCACGGATCTCGAGACGGCGGGTGCGGATCCGGTGCCGCGTAACGCGATCGCCGCGGATCTCGTGAGCGGAATCATCGAGGGCCTGGTGCGGTTTGAACTCGAAGGTTTGCGGCCGTTCATCGGGGACTGGAAGGAAGCCGATGCGCTTCGCGGCCGGCCCGTGGACGTGCACTCGGGCGAGGCGACTCTGCGCGGGATTGCGCGTGGGATCGATGCCAGCGGGGCGCTTCTCATCGAGACACCGCAGGGCCTGCAGAAGATTCTCTCGGGTGAGGTGACTGTGCGGCCGGCGCGCGCGTGAGGTGAGAACGTGAGGGCGCTGCTCGTCGATGTGGGCAACACGCGCATCAAATGGGCGCTCTGGCATGACGGGCGCCTCTCCCCCATGCATGCCGCATTTCACGCGGGATGGTTACAGGCGCACTATGAGCGGCATCTGTTCGGCAAGCGATCGAGCGGTGTGACCGAGATCGTCATTGCGAGTGTGGCGGGAGCGCGCGTGAACCGGCTACTCGCAGCGGCCGTGCGGCACGTCTCGGATGCCCGGGCCCGATTCATCGCGACCTCACGCCGCGCCGCGGGCGTCACGACGCGCTACCGGGAGACGTGGCGTCTGGGCGTCGATCGCTTTGCGGGCGTGATCGGCGCGCGCTCGCTGCTCGGTGCGGTCGGGGCCTGTGTGATCAATGCAGGCACGGCGGTCACGATCGACCTGCTCGATCCTCAGGGCGTGCACCGGGGCGGTGCCATACTTCCCGGCCCGCGACTGATGGTCTCGAGCCTGCTCGCGGGTACCGCGGGGATCGGAACGCGCGCTCGCGAGAGCACCGTGAAGCGCCGCTCGCGGGCGCTGTTTGCTCGAAGCACGCGGGAGGCGATCGAGGAGGGCGCACGCTACGCCGTCGCCGCGGCGGTCGATCGGGCGGTCGCGGAGGCGCGCGGAGTGCTCGGCAAGACCCCACGAGTGCTGCTGACGGGCGGCGGAGCGGATGAGCTCGAGCCACTCATTCGTGCCCGCATCATCCGGGTGCCCGACCTGGTGCTGCGGGGTCTCGCCGCTCACGCCGGACTCGCCTTGCGGGGCGGCCCCGAGAGCGCAGCCGCGGGCTCCGGCAAAACGCCCACGCATGCTTGATAGAATGCGCCGGAGGATATGAAAGCTTGAGCTTGCGCGCCGCACTTTTACTGCTGCTCTTCGCCAATCTGGCATTCTTCGGCTGGGCTCATCTCGTCGACGTGACGCCGGAGCCGCCGCCGGACGACAGCATCGCGCATCTGCCGAAGCTCGAGTTGCTGAGCGAGGTCAAGAAGCCGTCCACGGCGGCCTCGCATGCGAGCTCGCCCGCAAGCGCCGCCCCTCGCCCGGCTGCGGGCGCCAATTCGAGCGGTCCCGCGAGTTCTCCGGCGAGCTCGGCGGAGCCCCGGCCTGGCGCGGCGGCCACTCCGCCCCTCGCTCGCAGCGGTGCGGCGGCTCAATCGGCCCAACGCTGCGTCACCGTCGGTCCGTTCAACGACGCGGAGCGGGTAGGGCAGGCGGCCGATATGCTCCAGCAGCGCGGCTTCGAGGTCCGCCAAAGATCCGAGCAGAGCCCACAAACGGGCTACTGGGTGTATGTCGGGGGACTCAAGTCCGAGTCCGACGAGAAGGCCGTCGTCAGCCGGCTGGTGCAGCACGGCGTCTCGGACGCTCACGTCATGCCCGACTCCGACAAGGGGGGACGCGTCTCGGTCGGCTTCTTCAGCGAGCGTGACGGCGCCGAACGCCGGGCGCGCGCCGTGCGCGGTCTTGGGATGAATGCCGACATCGAGAAGCGCACGCAATCCGCGGCCGCGCACTGGGTCGATGTGGACATCGACTCGAGCACTCAATCCCTTCCCACCGAGGAACTGCTGTCACTCCAAGACGTCGGATCGCGGCTCGAGGTCAAGGAATGTTCGTCGGCTACCTACGCTAAAATGAGCCCCTCTCCGCCCTAGCGCCGGCTTAGCTCAGTGGTAGAGCAGCGGTTTTGTAAACCGTTGGTCGGGGGTTCAAATCCCTCAGCCGGCATAATAACTATATGAAACTTAAAGAGTTATACTATGTGACTAGGCGCGCGACTTAAATTTGTAGCAAAATTGTAGCGACTGGTTTCTCCTGTTTAGACCGAAGGAGGCAGGGATATGGCTACAATCACCACAATTCCGACCACGCGGGCCGGCGGCGGTAACCCGGCCTACCGGGCACACGTGCGCTACAAGGGGCACAACGAGTGCCAGACGTTTACCAACCGCCGCGC
>JASHUC010000245.1 GCA_030040235.1 Gammaproteobacteria bacterium
AACTGTTCGACCACATGCAACTACAGCCGATCGTGAGTGTCGCCGCGGATGGCCACACGGCGCAGGGTCGCTGGCGATTCTTCGCACAGGTCGGGGATTATCAGAAGTCGGCGCTATGGGGCCTCGGCACGTACGAGAACGAGTACGTGAAGGAAGGCGGCCTCTGGAAGCTGAGGACGCTGCACTCCTTCTTCCGAATGTACACGCCCTATGCGGACGGCTGGGCAAAGACCGCCCTCGCCAATACGCGCCCCGAGAAGGATCTGCCGCCCGATCGGCCACCGACGGTGCCGCACGAGCTATACCCGGCCACCTTCATCCCGACGCATCATTACCGAAACCCCGCGATGCCCTCCTGAGCCGGTCCCGCTCAGCGAGCGGTGCGCTCGGCCGCGCCCGGCTCGGGGCCCGCCTCGGTGCGGTGCTCGCGCAGCGAGCGGATGAGGTCCGGATTGACCTCCTTCGGCATCGCATCGAGGATCGCCTCCACGCGCTGCGTGAACGCATCGCGCCACTCCCCGTGCGTGATGATGTAGAACTCGTCGTTCTGGATCGCCTGCAGCACCTTCGCCCCGACCGTCTCCGGGTCCATCCACAGCGGCGAGACGATGCGCCGTGCGAGCTGCGCTTCGGCCTCGGAAAAGCCGCTCGAGCCGCGGAACTTTGCGGGACGGTTCTGGCCCGCCTGATGAATGTTGCTCTTCACCGGGCCGGGGCACAGCACCGAGACGCCGATGCGATCGGGCGCCAGATCGTCCCGGATGCACTCCGAGAGGGCGATCACGGCCGCCTTGCTGGTGGTGTAGACCGTCATGAAGGACGGCATCCACACCAGCCCCGCGAGCGATGCCGTGTTGACGACGTGTCCGCCCTCGCCGTGCGCGCGGATGCGGGGCACGAATGTTTGAATGCCGTTGATCACCCCGCCGAGATTGACGCCGAGCCCGAAATCCCAGTCATCGTAGGTGGCTCCGCGCAGGGGCCCCTCGATGCCGACACCGGCGTTGCTCACGAGCACGTGAACCTTGCCGAAGCGACGCTCGACCTCGGCGGCGGCCTCCGCCATCGCCTTTCGGTCCGAGACGTCGAGGCGGATGCCGTGCACGCGCTCGCGCAAGCTGCGGCCGGCGAACTGGCGCAGCGCCTCATCGAGGTGATCCGCGCGCAGATCCGCCATCGCCACATTCGCCCCTGCCCCGATCAGCGCCTTGGCGATACCGAGCCCGATTCCGCTCGCGCCGCCGGTGACGAATGCCACTTTGCCGTGCAGGTCCTTCATCGAAGCTCTCCTCCCGAATGCGCATCTAGGGTAGCCCTATCCGCGCCTCAATTGACAGCCCTGCGCGCCACGCCTAACGTGGTCCGCGCAGCGCAGCGGAGGTTGGCGAATGGTCCCGAGCACAGAGCGCATCCTCACCACACACGTCGGCAGTCTTCCCCGTCCCCAGGATGTCGTCGACTTTCTATTCGCCGAGGATCGAGGCGAGCCGCTCGATGCCGCGCGCTTCGAGGCGGTGGTCCGCCGCGCCGTGGATGAGGTGGTCCGCCGGCAAGCCGAGCTCGGAATCGACGCGGTGAGCGACGGGGAGATGAGCAAGATCAGCTACGCGACCTACATCCGCCACAGGCTCACCGGATTCGAGGGCGACTCGCCGCGGCCCACGCCGCAGGATCTCGATGAGTTTCCCGAATATCGCGACCGCCTGGTGAAGGCCGGACACTCGGCGACCTACAGACGTCCGGTGTGCCGCGGACCCGTCCGCGTTCGCGATCTGAGCGGACTCAAGCGCGACATCGCGAACCTCAAGGCGGCGCTCGCCTCCGCGAAGTTAGAGCACGGCTTCATGAACGCGGTCTCCCCCGGCACGATCTCGGTTTTTCAGCCGAACGAGTATTACAAGTCGCACGAGGAGTACCTCGCGGCTCTCGCCGAGGCGATGCGCGAGGAGTACGCGCTGATCGTCGGTTCCGGGCTCACGCTGCAGCTCGATTGTCCGGATCTCGCCATGGGGCGTCATTCGTCTTTCAAGAAGCTGTCGGACGAGCAATTCCTGCGCTACGCCGAGCTTCAGGTCGAGGCGCTCAATCATGCACTCGCGGGCATTCGGCCCGATCGCGTGCGCCTGCACGTGTGCTGGGGGAACTACGAAGGCTCTCACGTCCATGACATGGACTGCCGCAAGATCTTCCCGATCGTTCTCAAGGCAACGCCGATGGCCCTGCTCATCGAGGGGGCCAACCCACGGCACGAGCACGAGTGGGAAGTCTGGAAGACCATCGAGCTCCCGCAGGACAAGGTGCTCGTCCCGGGCGTCATCGGATCCAACTCCAACTACGTCGAGCATCCCGAAGTCGTGGCACAGCGCATCGAGCGGTACGCGAACGTCGTCGGCCGCGAGCGCGTGATCGCCGGCACCGATTGCGGATTCGGCACCTTCGCCGGATTCGGTGCGGTATTTCCGCCCTTCTGCTGGATGAAGCTGCAGTCCCTCGTCGAGGGCGCGCGGCTTGCGACCGAGAAGCTCTGGTCCCGCAGGCACTGAGAGCCCGCGGGGCGCATCGCCCCTTCAAGCACGGAGAATCCCGATGACTCAAAGCCTCTTCGACCGGGGCCTCGCGGCCCGCAAGGCCGTTCTCGGCGCCGACTACGTCGAGAAATCCCTCGCCCAGGCGGATGAGTTCACCAAGCCGCTGCAGGAGCTCGTCACCGAGTACTGCTGGGGGGCAATCTGGACGCGCGAGGGGCTCCCTCGCAAGACACGCAGCCTGTTGAATATCGCCATGCTGACCGCGCTCAACCGCCAGCACGAGCTCAGGTTGCATGTGCAGGGGGCCCTGCGCAACGGCTGCACGCGCCAGGAGATTCAGGAGGCGCTGCTGCAGGCCACGATCTACGCCGGCGTGCCGGCAGGTGTCGAGGCGTTTCGCACCGCGCACGCGGCCATTGCCGAGTCCGGCGCGGCGCCCGCCAAGTGAGGAGCCGCTCGCCGGCGAGCGGGGAATCGAAATGAGCGACCCCCTGGGCTTCATCGGCATCGGCAACATGGGCGCACCGATGGCGATGCGCCTCATCGAGGCCGGCCATTCACTCGTCATCTACGATGTGAACGCGGCA
>JASHUC010000246.1 GCA_030040235.1 Gammaproteobacteria bacterium
TTGTCGGCCCTAGAGTAGGAAAGAAAGATATTGGCCATGGCGGCGACTCAGTCCCCCCAGTCTAACAAGGGCACGTCGTGCAGGCACTCCGATCGGCAAGCTTGATTCGATGATCGCCGCACACGCACTCGCCGAGGGCGCGACTGTGGTGACGAACAATTTGCGTCATGTCTGTGTCGGCGACCGGGCTGGTGGCCTACCGGGCCGGTGCGGCCAGCCAGCAACAACTGACGTGGTTCGACCACTCGGGCGCCGCGCGCGGCAGCATCGGTGCCCCGGGTGACGTTCTAGGTGAGCCACGTGTCGCGCCGGACGGCCGATTCCTGCTGTACACGAGGTACGATCCGCAGACGGGCGCCGATCTCTGGGTGGGCCCCACGGTCGGAGCGCACACGCCCTCGGTGTTCCTGAAGACGCCGTTCGACGAGGACTGGGGCGTGTTCTCGCCGGATGGCCGGTGGGTGGCCTACCAGTCGAACGAATCCGGGCGCCTCGAGATTTACGTCCGCCCGTTCCACGCGCCGGGCGCCCAGGATTCGGACGCGGCCTCGGGTGCGAAGCAGTGGCAGGTGTCCACCGCGGGCGGCATTGAGCCCATGTGGCAGCCGAACGGCAAGGCGATCGATTACCTCGACCCGTCAGGGGCGATGATGGCGGCGCCGATCACCGTGATCCAGAACTGGAATCCCGAGGCAACCCAGCAATGAGCGGGCTCCGCCGAGGCGCGGCGTGCAGGCGCTCGAGATCATCGCCCTCGGCGCCGGTGCGATTCCGTGCGGCGAGATGCTTCTCTGCGCTCGGGCAAGTCAACCACCTTGCGTAGATTGGGATACGCGGCGGTCCTGTGAGGAATGGCCATGGCTTCGACGAAGTGCTGCTGGAAGCGCACCTCGAGCGCCGTCTCGATCTTCTCGACTCGGCGCACGAGCTCCTCGATGGTCCGACGCGCGCTCGCATCGAGAAGCGCAATGCGCGCGCCCGTGCCCGCTGCATTCCCCGCTGCTCCCACGCGCTCGAGGTCGCAGTCGGGAATCATGCCGAGCACCATCGCGTACTTCACATCGATGTGGCTGCCGAAGGCGCCTGCGAGGCGAATGCGATCCACGCGCTCCACGCCCATGTGCTCCATCAGCAGACGGATGCCGGCGTGTAGCGCTGCCTTCGCAAGCTGAATGGCGCGCACATCGTTCTGCGTGACGGTGAGGGGCAGCTCCCCTCGGTGCAGCACGTAGGCGAACGTCCGGCCGCTCGGCACGATACGTTCGCTGCGCTCGCGGAGCGCCCCCTCGATCACGCCATCCTGATTGATGATCCCCGCGAGGTACATCTCGGCGATCGCCTCGATGATGCCCGAGCCGCAAAGGCCCGTGATGCCCGAGCGGACGGTGCTCGCGCCGAAGCCCGGATGGTCCGACCACAGCTCGCTCCCGATGACCTTGAAGCGCGGCTCGAGCGTTGCGGGATCGATCCGCACGCGCTCGATCGCTCCGGGCGCGGCCCGCTGGCCGCAGCTCACCTGCGCTCCCTCGAACGCCGGCCCCGTGGGGCTCGAGCAGGCGAGGAGCCGATGGCGGTTGCCCAGCACGATCTCGGCGTTGGTACCCACGTCCACGAGCAGCGTGAGCTCCTCGGAAAGATCCGGACGCTCGGCGAGAATCACACCGGCCGCATCGGCGCCCACGTGCCCAGCGATGCAAGGCAGCGTGTAGACCCTCGCGTTCGGATGGATCGCGAGGCCGAGCTCGCGCGCCGGAATCGTCACCGATTGGTCGACGGCGAGTGCGAACGGTGCGCCCCCGAGCTCGACCGGGTCGATGCCGAGCACGAGGTGATGCATGATGGGGTTGCCGACGAGGGTCACCTCGAGGATGTCCTCCCGCGCGATGCCCGCCTGCTCGGCAACCTGCGCTGCGAGCGCCCCGAGCGCCTCGCGCACGGTGCTCGTGAGCTGCGCGGCTCCGCCCGGATTCATCATCGCGTAACTGACGCGGCTCATCAGATCCTCGCCGAAGCGGATCTGCGGATTCATCATGCCGCCCGATGCGAGCACCTCTCCGGTGCCGAGATCGCACAGGTGCCCTGCGATCGTCGTCGAGCCCACATCCACCGCGATTCCGTACGCCCGCTCGTGAAGGCCGGGCCACACCGCGATGATGCGCTGCCCGCCGCGCACCGCGACGGTCACCTGCCAGTTGCCCGTGCGCAGGGCCGATTGCAGGCCCGGCAGAACGCTCGGCTCGCACTTGAGGCCGGTCAGTTGCCACTCACGCTCAAGCGCCAGCATCAACCGGCGCAGATCGCCCGAAGGGTTGCGCATGTCGGGGCGCTCCACCTCCACCTCGTGCAGATGCACGATGGGGTCGAGCATGATGTCGCGCGCGTCGGCCTCCTTGCGCACGACCTGGCGGTGCACCTGGCTGCTCGCCGGAACGTCCACCACCAGATCGCCGAGCAGCCGCGTCGAGCACGAGAGCCGGTGCCCCGAGGCAAGCGGGCGGCGCTCCGAGAAGCGCTCCTCCGCGGCGCTCGGGGGCGAGACGTTCTCCGCCCTCGATTGCACGCCGTGCTTGGCGAACTCGCCCTCCATGACGAGCACCTGGCAGCGCCCGCAGAGTCCGCGCCCGCCGCAGACCGAATCCACGTCCACGCCGAGCGCGCGGGCGGCCGTGAGCAGCGGTGTGCCGAGCGGGAAGCGGCCGCGCTTTCCGGACGGGGTAAAAACGACGAGCGCGTCAGCTGACACGGCGCCGGTGACCACCCTCGCGCCTGCCGCGTGCCGCGCCCTCGCCACCGGCGGGCGGCGGCTCGCGAAACGCGCGTATCCAGCGCGCACAGTCCGGATCGTGGCCCATCATCACATCCGCGGCCATGCAGGCCCGGCGCACTTCCGCATGCAGCGGGTTGGCGATCGCGGAGGTGAGCCCCGCGGCGATCGCCATCGTGAGGAAGGTGCTGGTGATGCCCTCCCTCTGCGGCAGCCCGAAGCTGACGTTCGATGCGCCGCAGGTCGTGTTGACCTTGAGCTCCGAGCGCAGCCGTCGCACGAGGTGCATGACCTGAACGCCCGCGCGATTGATCGCCCCGATGGGCATCACGAGAGGATCGACAACCACGTCGGCGGGAGCGATGCCGTGGTCGGCCGCGCGCTCGACGATCTTCTTTGCCACCTCGAAGCGCACGTCGGGATCCTCGGAGATTCCGGTCTCATCGTTTGAGATGGCGACCACCGCGGCACCGTACCTCTTCACGAGCGGCAGCACTTTCTCGAGCCGCTCGTCCTCGCCGGTCACGGAATTGACGAGCGGCTTGCCCTTGTAGACCGCGAGCCCCGCCTCGAGCGCCGCGACGATGGAGGAGTCGATCGAGAGCGGTACGTCGGTGACGGACTGCACGAGCTGCACGGCCTTCGCGAGGATCGCGGGCTCGTCGGCGAGCGGAATCCCGGCATTCACATCGAGCATCTGAGCGCCCGCGGCGACCTGCGCGAGGGCATCGGTCTCGAGGCGGCCGAAATCGCCCGCCGCCATCTCGGCCGCGAGAATCTTCCGCCCCGTGGGATTGATGCGTTCACCGATGATGACGAACGGCCGCTCGAAGCCGATCACGACCGTCTTGCTCGCCGAGCTCACCACGGTGTCGGTCATCGATCCTCACTCGCGAGCGCAACGCCCTTGCTGCGCACCAGGCGCTCGAGCTCCTCGTCGCTGTAGCGCGCCTCGAGCCGCTCGGCCTCTGCCTGCGCCTCGGCCATCAGATTCTCCCCGCACGGCCGTGGAGCGCTGCGATCCCAGTCCGCGAGATAAGCGCTCGAGCTGCCCTTGCCGGCGCGCATGGCGGCGCGATCGATCGCTTCCTGGAAGCGCGCGGACAGCTGCACTTTGGCAGTCTCGCGGCCGCGTTTCACGACGACCTGAGCCGGAATGCTTCGCCAGGAGATGATCGTCAGGGCGGCCATGGTGCCGGATCCGCCGGGCGCCGATTCGCGCGCCGGTCCTGCAGCACGGCGAGCGTGCGGCCGAGCTCACCGTAGCCCGTGAATCGATAGTGGAATTCGAGCCCGAGCGCAGCGGCGATGGCGCGCGCACGGTCGCGCGCTGCAGGCTCCTCGCGCTGCGCGAGGTACGTGAGCCGCCGATAGTTGCGGAAGTACTCGCCGGCGAGCTCCGGATGGCGATCGAGACCGAGGCCGCGCGTGACGAGACGATCGAAGTGCCGCAGCAGGAAGTCGGTCAGATAGAACGTTCCGGGCTCGGCTGCCGAAAGCTCGGCGAAAACGTGCGCGCTCGCGAATGCCTCGTAGCAATGGGCGCCGGGCAAGCGCTCGATGCCGTGAGCCTCGAGCACCCTGTCGAGCAGTCCTCCGGTCCCGCAATCGCCGTACGCGACGAAAATCTCACGATACCGGTCGCGATGCTCGATGATCCGGGCCTCGACGGCCGCGGGGATGCGCTCGGGACGGTTGTGCAGCTCGGGCGGCAGGCACTGCACGTCGAAGTCGCTCCAGCCGTTGGCACGGGTGAGCTCGACGATCTCGCGGGCGAGAGCGCCGCACGCAATGATGAGGATCTTGGGGCTCACTGCGATGCGCGGGTGCGCCTCAAGCATGGGCAGCGGCGCGGCGCGCGCTCAGCAGGCCCTTCGCGGTCTCGACGGCGATCGCCGCGTCGCGGCAGTAGGCGTCGGCGCCGACCGCCTTGCCGAACTCCTCGTTGAGCGGGGCACCGCCCACCAGCACGATGTAGCGGTCGCGGATCCCCTTCTCCTTCAGAGTGTCGATCACGACCTTCATGTACGGCATGGTCGTCGTGAGCAGCGCAGACATTCCAAGGATGTCGGGGCGGTGCTTCTCGAGGGCCTCGAGATACTTCTCGACGGGGTTGTTGATACCGAGGTCGATCACTTCGAAGCCCGCGCCCTCGAGCATCATCGAGACGAGATTCTTCCCGATGTCGTGAATGTCACCCTTCACGGTGCCGATCACGATCTTGCCGATCGGCTCGACCCCGGTCTCGGCAAGCAGTGGACGCAGGATCTCCATCCCGCCCTTCATCGCATTGGCGGCGAGCAGCACTTCCGGGACGAACAGGATGCCGTCACGGAAGTCGATGCCGACGATGCGCATGCCCTCGACGAGCCCCTCGTTGAGCACCCGCTCCGCATTCCAGCCACGCTCGAGGAAGATGCGCGTGGCCTCCTCGACCTCACTCTTCAGGCCGTTGTAAAGATCGTCGTGGACCTGCTCGATGAGCTCCTGGTCGTTCAGATCGCGCAGATCGAACGCCTCGGAGGAAGCCTCGTCAGTCACGGTCTCTGTCATCCAGCAATTCTCCCAAGATTCAGCGACATACCACAGTAACCGCCAGCTGGTTCTAGGGCATGTCCGCAGCGCGGGAAAGCGCGCCCGGCCGGGGGGCTCCTCGTCCATGGTACGGGGCAGTCGCAGGGTGGACTATCCGCTTCGCGACGAGCACATGTCGAATCACGACATCAGTGCCGGGGAGCCGGCTGGTTAGGTTAAATGGTCTGCCGAGCCACGATGCTCCGCCCCGGAGCTCGTCTGACGCTCCGCGCTCGGTGGACAGCCGAAGTGCGCCCGATAGCACTTGGAGAAGTGGTGCGAGGAGCGAAAGCCGCACGCGGTCGCGATGTCGAGGATCGGCATGGAGGTCTGCAGCAGCAGCTCGCGCGCCCGCTTGAGGCGCGTCTGAAGGTAGTACTTCTTCGGCGCGCTACCCAGATGGCGCTTGAACAGCCGCTCGATCTGGCGCCGTGAGAGCCCCGCCTGTGCGGCGATCTCATCGAGCGAGAGCGGCTCCTCGATGTGCTGATCCATGAGCTGCGCCACTTCGATGAGGCTCGCGTGGCTTGCGCCGACCTGTGCCCGCAAGGGCACGTACTGCCGGTCACGAGCGTCACGGATGCGATCGACGATGAACTGCTCGGAGATCAGCTGCGAGGTGCGCGCACCGAGCTTCTCGCGCACGAGCGTCAGCATCAGATCGAGCGGCGCGATGCCTCCCGAGCAGGTGAAGCGATCGCGGTCGATGGTGAACAGCTGATCGCGGATGTGCACGCGCGGGAATTCCTCGCGCAGCGCCGAGAGATTCTCCCAGTGAATCGTCGCGCGGTAGTCCTCGAGCAGACCCGCTTTGGCGAGCGCGTACCCTCCCGTGCACAGCCCCCCGAGAGCGATGCGGCGCTCGGCCGCGCGGCGCAGCGCGGCGAGAATCGGCCCGGTGACCGAGGCATGCACGTCCACGCCGCCGCACACGAAAAGAATATCGAGGCGGCTGAGGGTCTCGAGCGCCACCGTCGGCGAGAGCGTGAGGCCGTTGCTCGCCACCGCGGGCTCCCCGCCGAGCGTTGCGATCGACCACTCGTAAGGCCTCTGCCCCGTCACGATATTCGCCATGCGCAGCGGCTCGACCGCGTTCACCAGCGCGATCATCGAGTAGTTCGCGAGCGTCAGAAACGCGTAACGCGTGGTGCGCAGGACGGGGCCCGGGGCCGCCATGGTTCAGCTCAGAGCTTGGAGGTGTACTCCCGCTGGATCGGCTTGATGCGCTTGTGCGTGCCGAAAAAGGCGTGCCGCGACATGTCCGCCGAGTACTTGCTCGCCTCCGGATGGCGCCCGACGCTCTCGGCGAGGGCGCGGATGTGGTGTGGCCCCGCCCCGCAGCACACGCCCAGGTAGTGCACGCCGAGGGCGAAGGCCTCGCGACCGAACTCGAAGATCTCCTCGCGCGTGCAGAGGAACGGGTCGAGGCCCACCGGAAAGGCGCGGGCATGGCCGAAGTGCGGGTCCGTCAACGACATGAAGCTCGGCTCCTTGCGCGTCGTGCGGTAGGGCACGGGGAGCGCCGCCACGTGGCACTTCACGGCTTTGCGGATCTTGCGGATGTGCGGCATGAGCGTCGCGGGCCCGCGGTGGCAGTTGATCCCGACCACGTCGGCGCCGGCGGCCTCGAGGCGCTTGCACGTCTCGACCGGCGACCAGCCCTCGCGCGTCGGCACTTCGCGGTGGATCGCGTAGGTGATGACGGCCGGAACCTTCGAGTACTTCTTGATGGCCTCGAGCGCCAGGAGCGCCTCGGCACCCCAGGAGAAGGTCTCCGCGACGATGAAGTCCACCCCGGCCTCCGCCGCCCAGCCGACCTGCTCGGCGAAGATCCGCTCGACCTCCCTGATCGAGGCCTTGTCCGCGGGGTCGTAGATGTTCGTGTTGCAAATGTCGCCGGCGAGGAGCGTCCCGGTGCGCCGCGCCACGGACTTGGCGATCTTGAGCGCCGCACGGTTCATGGGCTCGAGATCTTTCTCGCGCCCGATGACGCGCAACTTCTCGCGATGCACGTAGTAGGTCAGCGCCTGCGTCACATCGGATCCCGCACGCACGAAATCGAGGTGCAGCTGCTCGACCACTTCGGGGTGCTCGAGAATCACTTCGGGCACGAACGCCCCCGCTTGCAGATAGCCGCGGCGCTCGAGCTCGAAGACATAGCCCTCGGCGCAGATCACCGCACCCGCATCGAGTCGCGCCTTGAGGTCGCGTTCGATGCCGGTCTTTTTGCTCGCTGATACCCTGGTTTTCGTCATGTTGAGCTCCGAAGCTCTCGATTGCGCTCGAGAGCGTCTAATGGGTTCTCGTCCTTCAAGCGCGCATCCGCGCACCGGCTGGGTCCACGGCCGGTGCGCGCAACCTCACGCTCGCCCGGCGCTCGCCCAGAATCTCGATCTCGAAGCCTTCCTCCGCCGCATCGAGCCCGGCGGGAATGTAGCCGAGCGCGAGCGAGGTGCAGGCCGTGTGGCCATAGCCGCCCGAGGTGACCCAGCCGACGACCCGTCCATCGTGCCAGATCGGCTCGTCCCCGCTCGCATCGGCATCGTCCGCCGTGACCGAGAAGGCGGCCAGGCGGAGCTTGCCCCCGCTGTCGCGCTCCTCGAGCGCGGCGCGCCTGCCGATGAACTCGCCCTTCGTCCAGTCGATAAAGCGCGCAAGGCCCGCCTCGCGTGGTCCATAGATGGGGCGGTACTCGCGCGCCCACGTGCCGAAGCTCTTCTCCAGACGCAGGCTGTGCAGTGCCCGGCCGCCGAACAGCCGCAATCCGAAGCGCCGGCCCGTCGCAACGAGCAGGTCGTAGAGCGTGCGCTGGTAGTCGCTCCTCACCCAGAGCTCGTAGCCGAGCTCGCCGGTGAAGGAGAGCCGGCCGGCGAGCACGGGAACCCTGCCGACCTCGAGCGGCCGGAACGACAGGAAGGGAAACTCCCGGCTCGACAGGTCCTCGCTCACCAGGCTCTGCAGGAGCTCGCGTGAGCGCGGGCCGGCGAGCGCAAGACCAGCATACGCCTGGGCGCAGGGCCGCACCGTGACGCCCGAAGCCGGCAGGTGCTTCTCGAACCAGCGCCGGTAGTAACTCTCCGCCGCGTAGGTGCCGATCAGAAAGACGCGCTCCTCGGCGAGGCGGCACATCGTGAAGTCCCCGATCAGCTTGCCGCGCTCGTTCAGCATGGGGGTGAGCGCGATGCGCCCGACCGGTGGTACGCGATTCGCCATCATCCTCGAGAGCCACTCGGCCGCACCCGGCCCCGAGACCTCGAATTTGCCGTAGTTCGAAGTCTCGATGAGACCGACGCCCGTGCGCACCGCGCAGCACTCGGCACCGACGGGCTCGTGCGCATTGGAGCGGTGGAACGAGACGGTCTCGGTGGCGACAGTGCCGGGCGGCGCAAACCACAGAGCGTGCTCGAGCCCGCAGGTCTCGCCGAACACCGCGTTCTCATCGCGCAGGCGATCGTAGATGGGCGTCGTCGCGAGCGGCCGCGCGGCCTCGAGCTCCTCGTTCGGAAAGCGGATGCGAAAGCGCCGCGAGTAGTTCTCGCGCACCTTCGCGTGGGTGTAGCCCTGGCTCGTCCAATCGCCGAAGCGCGCAATGTCCATGC
>JASHUC010000247.1 GCA_030040235.1 Gammaproteobacteria bacterium
GGATTTTGATGAACTGTTCAAAGCGGGGTTCCGGAGCGCAGCGGTGATTGAACGGCTGTTCAAAGCGGCGCGACGCATGATGTGGCCGCGGCCGCGGCCGGGTCAAGCCGCCGCCGTGGCGGTCGCGTGCCTGCTTGCCGGGGCCTTCGGCCAGGCGGTTCGGGCGCAGGAGGCTCCGGCATGCCGCACGGTGCGCCTGTCCGATATCGGCTGGACGGATGTGACCGCCACTACGGCCACCTTGAGCGTCCTGCTCCGCAACCTCGGCTACACCCCGCAGGTGACCGTGCTCTCGGTGCCGGTGACCTACGCTTCGATGAAGAACCGCGACATCGACGTGTTCCTCGGCAACTGGATGCCCTCGATGCTCGCGGACCGCAAGTCCTACGTGGCCGAGGGCTCAGTCGAGGTGATTCGGGCAAACCTCACGGGCGCGAAGTACACGCTCGCCGTCCCCGCTTACACCTACGCGCAGGGCCTGAAGAGCTTCGCCGACATTCACCGCTTCGCAGCTCCGCTCGAGCACTCGATCTACGGCATCGAGCCGGGCAACGACGGCAACCGGCTCGTGCTCGGCATGCTCAAGCAGAACCTCTTCGGCCTCGGCGACTTCAAGCTCGTCGAATCGAGCGAGCAGGGCATGCTCGCCGAGGTCGAGCGGGCCTTTCGCGCTCACGCGCCGATCGTGTTTCTCGCCTGGGCACCGCACCCGATGAACATGCGGTTCGATCTGCGCTATCTCTCGGGGGGTGATGCGGTCTTCGGGCCGAATTTCGGCGGCGCGAGTGTGTACACGAATACCCGCGCCGGATTGAGCGCGCAGTGCCCGAACCTCGGGCGGCTGCTGCGCAATCTCACCTTCACCGTGCGCGGCGAGAGCGAGATGATGCAAGGGATCCTCGATCGGCACGAAGCGCCCGAGGCCGCCGCGACCGCCTGGATCGCGGCGCATCCGCAAGACCTCGCACGCTGGCTCGAGGGAGTGCGCACGTTCGACGGCCGGCCCGCGCTCGCTGCCTTCATGAGCCCCGCCGCGAGGCCCCGGGCGAGGAGCTTCGAGAGCTGGGTGAGCGGACACAAGATCCCGGTCGGGGTTGCGGTCACGATCGCCATCGAATTCGTCAAGTCCCATGGCCGTCTCGCCTTCGATGCCGTCTCGGCGCTCGGCGGCGGGAGCGTGGACGGCCTCACGCGGCTGCTGCGGGCGATCCCCTCCCCGCTCTTCATCCTCGCGGTCGTCGCGCTCGCCTGGGCGCTGCGCCGCTCGCTCGCGCTCTGCGCCTTCGTCGCCCTCGCGCTGCTCTTCATCATGAACCAGGGCTACTGGGTCGCGACCCTGGAGACGCTCTCGCTCGTCATGGTGGCCGTTGCGGTCTGCACGGCGATCGGCGTGCCGATCGGTATCGCAGCCGCGCATCGGCCGCGACTCGCCGCCGCGCTGCGCCCCGTTCTCGATCTCATGCAGACACTGCCCACCTTCGTTTATCTCATTCCGACCCTGGTGCTGTTCGGGCTTGGCGTCGTCCCGGGGCTCATCTCGACAATCATCTTCGCCCTGCCCGCCCCGATTCGCCTGACGCAGCTCGGAATCAGCTCCGTTCCCGAGCCGCTCAAGGAGGCGGGCGAGGCCTTCGGTGCAACGCGGCTGCAGATGCTGTGGAAAGTCGAGCTGCCGAGCGCCGCTTCCACGATCGTGGCCGGCATCACCCAGTGCATCATGCTCAGCCTCTCGATGGTCGTCATCGCCGCCCTCGTCGGAGCGGGCGGACTCGGAGTGCCGGTGGTGCGGGCGCTCAACACGGTGCAGATCGGAATGGGCTTCGAGGCCGGCTTCGTGATCGTGCTGCTCGCCGTCATCCTCGATCGCTTGAGTCGCCCCGCGGACAAGCGGCCGGGGCCGGGGCACTGAGATGAGCGCCGAAATGAGCGCAGCGATCGAGCTCTGCGGCGTGGACATCCTCTACGGCGTCTCGCGGCAGCGCCGCTCGAGCGATGCGGTGCGGCGTGTGCTCGCCGCGCTCGATGCGGGGCGCACGCGCGCCGAGATCCGCGAGCAGACCGGGATCCTAGTCGGGGTTTCGCGCGCCGATATCGCGGTCGCGCAGGGCGAGATCCATGTTCTCATGGGGCTCTCCGGGTCCGGAAAATCGACGCTGCTCAGAGCCGTGAACGGCATCATCCCGGTCGCTCGCGGACGGGTGCTGGTCAATCACGGCGAGGCGGTGATCGACATCGCCTCCTGTGACCGACGCACGCTGCGCGAGGTGCGCCGGCGGCGCATCGCGATGGTATTTCAGCAGTTTGCGCTGCTCCCATGGCGAACGGTGCGCGACAATGTCGCCTTCGGACTGGAGCTGCGCGGGGAAAACACGCGCGCGCGGCGGCGGATCGTGGATCAGCAGCTCGAGCTCGTCGGACTTGCCGAGTGGGCGAATCGATTCTGCAGCGAGCTCTCGGGCGGCATGCAGCAGCGGGTCGGGCTCGCGCGCGCGCTCGCAACCGATGCGGACATCCTGCTGATGGACGAGCCCTTCTCCGCGCTCGATCCTCTCATCCGGCGCAAGCTCCAGGATGAGCTCCTCGCGCTGCAAACGCATGTCAAGAAGACGATCCTCTTCGTCAGTCACGACCTCGACGAGGCGCTCAAGCTCGGTGACCGCATCTCCATCCTCGAGGGCGGCCGCATCGTTCAGAGCGGAAGCGGCCGCGAGATCGTCGCGCACCCGGCCAACGAGTACGTCGCCGAGTTCGTCCGCCACGTGAACCCGAACGCGGAGATGAAGGGCGCGATCCGCAGCCCCTGATGTCGGGTCCGTTCAAAGCTCGCGCCGAGCGAATACTGGTTTTGAGAAGCGCGCGCGGGCATCATCCCGCGCCACCTGTCGATGTGGAGTCTCAGGGGGTCGGGCACCCATGCAGCGCTTCTCGGGTCTTGCGCTCCTCTCGCGCAGCCTCTCGGGCCATCGCGGCTGGGGTCCGCAGTGGCGGCGAGCCGAGCCGCAGCAATCCTATGACGCGGTGATCTGCGGCGGCGGCGGGCACGGTCTCGGCACGGCGTACCACCTGGCCGCAGAGCATGGAATGCGGCACATCGCCGTGCTGGAGAAAGGGTGGATCGGCGGCGGCAACACCGGGCGCAATACCACCATCATCCGCTCGAACTATCTGTTCGACGAGAGCGCGCAACTCTACGACCACGCGCTCAGGCTCTGGGAGAGCCTCTCTCAGCGGCTCAACTACAACGTGATGTTCTCGCCGCGCGGCGTGATGATGCTCGCGCACAGCGTGCACGATGTGCAGATCGCGAAGCGCCACATCCACGCAAACCGTGCGAACGGGGTCGATAACGAATGGCTCACGCCGCAGGAGGCGCGCGCGTTCTGTCCGCCGTTGACCACCGATGAGCTTCGCTATCCGGTGCTCGGAGCGGCCCTGCAGAGGCGCGGGGGAACGGCGCGTCACGATGCCGTCGCGTGGGGCTACGCACGCGCGGCCGATGCGCTTGGCGTCGATATCATCGAGAACTGCGAGCTGACCGGCATTCGCCGCGGCGCGAGCGGTGGGATCGCCGCGGTAGAGACCAGCCGCGGTCTCATTCGCACCCCCAAGCTCGGCGTGGCCGCGGCCGGGCACACGAGCGTCATCATGCGCCTGGCCGGAGTGCGTCTGCCGCTCGAGAGCTTCCCGCTGCAAGCGCTGGTATCGGAGCCGGTGAAGCCGGTGTTCCCCTGCGTCGTGATGTCCAACACCATCCACGCCTACGTGAGTCAGTCCGACAAGGGTGAGCTCGTCATCGGCGCCGGCACCGACGCCTACACCTCCTACACGCAGCGCGGCGCACTCTACGTGAGCAATCACGCGCTCGCGGCGGTCTGCGAGCTCTTCCCGATGTTCCGCCGGCTGCGGATGCTGCGCGCGTGGGGCGGAATCGTGGACGTGACTCCGGACCGCTCGCCGATTATCGGCAAGACGCCGGTTCCAGGGCTCTACGTCAACTGTGGATGGGGCACCGGCGGATTCAAGGCGACCCCCGGCTCGGCTCACCTGTTCGCGTGGACCATCGCTCACGATGAGCCTCACCCGATCAACGCACCGTTCACCCTCGAGCGCTTCCGCGAGGGACGCATGATCAACGAGGCGGCCGCCGCGGCGGTCGCGCACTGACCCCGCCATGCTGCTCATCGCCTGTCCCTATTGCGGCGAGCGCCCCGAGCTCGAGTTCGCCTATGGCGGCCAGGCGCACCTCGCCCGCCCGCGGGAGCCGAGCGAGCTCTCGGATGATGAATGGGCCGACTATCTGTACCGGCGCGACAACGTGAAGGGCGTCCATGCAGAGCGCTGGCGCCACGTGCACGGCTGCGGGCGTTTCTTCAACGCCCTGCGTGATACGACCTCGGACCAGTTCCTCGCGACCTACGAGATCGGGCGAGCTGCGCCGGCGGTCGAGGAAGACCGATGAGCGCCGCGGGCTTGCGCACCGCGGCCGGGGGCCGCATCGATCGCACTCGGCCGCTGCGCTTCACCTTCGACGGCCGCCCGCACACCGGTTTCGAGGGAGATACGCTCGCCTCCGCGCTGCTCGCCAACGGCGTGCACCTCGTCGGCCGCTCGTTCAAATATCATCGGCCGCGCGGGATTCTCGCCGCAGGCTCCGAGGAGCCGAACGCGCTCGTCGCCGTGCGCCGCGATGAGGCCCGCTACACCCCGAACCTGCGCGCAACGCAAGTCGAGCTCTACGAGGGCCTCGAAGCGGTGAGCCAGAACCGCTGGCCGAGCCTCGCGCTCGATGTGGGCGCGATCAACGATCTGCTGTCGCCCCTCATCCCTGCGGGCTTTTACTACAAGACCTTCATGTGGCCGCGAGGGGCCTGGCGCAGACTCTACGAGCCCTATATCCGCGCCGCGGCCGGTCTCGGACGGGCACCGTCGCGGCCCGACCCGGATCGCTACTCCAATCGCTTTGCCCACTGCGACGTGCTCGTCATCGGCGCAGGTCCCGCCGGCCTTGCAGCCGCATCGACCGCGGCGCAGAGCGGTGCCCGGGTGATCCTCTGCGACGAGCAGCCGGAGCTCGGCGGCGCGCTGCTCGCCGCGACGGACACCGCCCCGCATGCCGAGCGCATCGCGGGCCGGCCGGCCGGCGACTGGCTCAGCACGACGCTCACCGCGCTCGAGCGCGATCCGCGCGTGATGCTGCTGCCGCGGACGACGGCGTTCGGCTACTTCCCGCACAACTTCGTCGTGCTCAACGAGCGTCTGACCGACCATCTCGCGGCTCCGGATCCCCGCGCCCCGCGCGAGCGCCAGTGGCAGGTGCGGGCGCGCGAGGTCGTGCTCGCGAGCGGCGCCATCGAGCGCCCGGTCGTGTTCTCCGCAAATGACCGCCCCGGCATCATGCTCGCGGGCGCAGCGCGCACCTACCTCAATCGCTACGGCGTGCGGCCCGGGCGGCGCGCGGTTCTCGTGACGGCCGGCGATGAAGCGTATCGCGCGGCGCTCGATCTGCACGCTGCCGGCATCTCGATCGAGCTCATCGCCGACCTGCGCGCCCAGGCCGAAGGCGCTCTGCCCGATGCCGTCCGGCGTGCCGGCATCGAGGTTCAAACGCAGAGCACCGTGCTCTCGACCGCCGGCCGGTTGCGCGTACGCCGGGTGCAGATTGCGCCGGTCGAGGCCGCAGGCACTGCAGGCACTGCAGGCACTACAGGCACCGCAGGCACGGCCGGCCGCCCTCGCACCCTCGCCTGCGATCTCGTGCTCATGTCGGCCGGATTCACCCCGAGCGTTCATCTCTACTCGCAGTCCCGCGGCAAGCTCGCCTGGGACGAGAGGCTTCTCGCTTTCATCCCTGCAGCCCCCGCCGAGCGGGTGCGCGCGGCCGGGGCCTGTCGCGGTCTCTTCGACCTCGACTCCTGCATCGAGGACGGCGGCGAGGCGGGAGCGGCCGCGGCGCGCGCCGCGCTCAGCACACGCGGGCGGGCTCTGCCGGCACCGGCGGCCGTACCAGCGAGTGTCCGCCCGGAAACGGGGAACTCGGTTCGGAGCGCCGCCCTTTGCGCCGCCTCTCCCCTCTCGAGCTCCAAAGCCTTCGTCGACTGGCAGAACGATGTGACGGTGCGCGATCTCGAGCTCGCAACGCGGGAAGGCTTCCGCTCGATCGAGCACGTCAAGCGGTACACGACGACGGGGATGGCGACCGATCAGGGCAAGACCTCCAATCTCAATGCGCTCGGCATCGTCGCGCGCGAGCTCGCAAGGCCGGTGCCGGAGGTGGGACTCACCACCTTCCGCATGCCGTATACGCCCGTGAGCTTCGGCAGCTTCGCCGGCACGGACCGCGGCGAGCTCTTCGATCCGGTACGAACCCCGCCCACTCACGAGTGGGCCGCGCGGCGCGGCGCCGCGTTCGAGGACGTGGGGCAGTGGAAGCGTGCCCGCTTCTTTCCGCAAGCGGGCGAGGACATGCATGCCGCGGTCGTGCGCGAGTGCCGCGCCGTGCGCAAGGCCTGCGGCCTCTTCGACGGCTCGACGCTCGGCAAGATCGAGGTCGTCGGACCCGATGCCGTGACTTTCATGAATCGCATGTACGTCAACAACTGGACCAGCCTGCGCGCCGGGCGGTGCCGCTACGGAGTGCTCCTCGGGGAGGACGGCTTCATCCTCGACGACGGCGTCGCTGCACGCATCGGTGAGGACCGCTTTCACCTCACGACCACGACGGGCGGTGCCGCACGCGTGCTCGCGCTGCTCGAGGATTATCTGCAGACGGAGTGGACCGATCTGTCGGTCTGGCTCACCTCCACCACCGAGCAGTGGGCGGTGATTGCAGTGCAGGGACCGCGCGCACGGCAGGTCTTGCAGCCGCTCGTCGAGGGCATGGATATCGGCCCGCATTCGCTGCCGCACATGAGCGTCGCGACTGGAAGGATCTGCGGCGTGCCGATGCGGCTCTTCCGGGTGAGCTTCACAGGCGAGCTCGGATTCGAGGTGAACGTACCGGCAGATTTCGGGCTCGCGGTCTGGGAAGCGATCTTCGCCGCCGGCGAGCCCTACGGCATCACGCCGTACGGTACGGAGGCGATGCACGTGCTGCGCGCCGAGAAGGGCTATATCATCGTGGGCCAGGAGACCGACGGCACGGTCACTGCGGATGATGCCGGTCTCGGTTGGGCAATCGGCCAGAGCAAGCCTGACTTCGTCGGCAAGCGCTCGCTCGCGCGGCCGGCGCTCCTCGCACCGGACCGCAAGCAGCTCGTCGGCCTGCTCACGGTCGATGCGCGGACGCTCCTCGAGGAAGGCGCACAGATCGTGCGGCAGGCGGGCAAGACCCGCCCGATCGGGCATGTGACTTCCTCCTATTACAGCGCGGCGCTCGACCGGCCCATCGCGCTCGCGCTCATTGCCGACGGCCGCGCGCAGCTCGATCAGACGCTCTACGTCGCGATGCCCGGCGGCAACATTCCCGTGCGCGTCACTGCGCCGGTTTTCTACGATCCGGCCGGCGAGCGCCTGCAGGGTTGATGCGCGGGAGGCGCGATGAGCGAGCCAGAAACCTGTCATGTGAGCACCGCCCGGCCGGTGGGGGCGATGGGTCGCCGCTCACCCGATATCGTCCACAGCGCCTTGTCGAGGGCGCTGCCGCCGGCATCTCGCTATGTCCTCAAGGCGGGGCGGCAGGCGCTCGCAGCCGCCTCGGCCGCACTCGGCCTCGCGCCCTCCGAGGCAGCCTGCCGGGCACAGGTGAGCGGCCCTCGCGCGGTCCTGTGGCTCGGGCCCGACGAGCGCTTGATGCTCGCGCCCGAGAGCGAGGGCGAGGCGATCCGGGAGGCACTCGAGCGCGCGCTCGCAGCCTTGCCACACTCCCTGGTGGATGTGAGCCATCGGCAGATGGCGCTCGAGGTCGCGGGGGCTCAGGCGGCGGCGGCGCTCAACGTGGCCTGTCCGCTCGATCTGCACCCGAGTGCGTTCCCGGCCGGCATGTGCACACGCACGGTGTTCAACAAGGCCGAGATCATCCTGTGGCGGACGGCTGCCGAGTGCTTCCGGCTCGAGGTGGCCCGCTCCTATGCGGGATATGTGTCGCGGCTGCTCGCCGAAGCCGCCGCGGAGCTCGCCTCGAGCGACTGAGCGGTCGCTTGCGGGTCCGAGCTCGTCGCTTTTGGCCAACCCGGGGGGCGCTCGACCCTTAGACTAACCGCCGTGAGAACTCATGCTCGAGCAGTCGTAGTGGGCGGCGGGGTCGTCGGCGTGAGCACGCTGTACCACCTCGCACGCAAAGGCTGGTCGGACGTGGTGCTCATCGAGCGCGCGGAGCTCACGGCAGGCTCGACGTGGCACGCCGCGGGGCTGCTGCCGCTTTTCAACATGAGCTACACCGTCGGCCAGCTGCACAAGTACTCGGTCGATCTCTACAAGCGCCTGCCCGCCGAGACGGGACAGGACGTGAGCTTTCGCGTGACGGGGAACCTGCGCCTGGCGACCTGCGCAGAGCGTATGGACGAGTACCAGAAGTACTGCGGCACGGCGAACACGATCGGGGTTCCGTTCCGCATCATCGGTCCGCGGGAGGTGAAGGAGCTCTGGCCGCTCATCGAGCTCGGAGGGAGCGCAGAGACCGCTGCGATCGTCGGTGCGCTCTATCACCCCGACGACGGCCACATCGCCCCCGCGGATCTCACGATGGCGCTGCGCAAGGGCGCGCGTGCCCGCGGCGCCGAGATTCACGAGCACACCGAGATGACCGCGCTCGAGCGCACCGCCTCCGGAGAATGGTGCGTGCGAACCTCGCAAGGCGACATCGTTGCCGAGCACGTCGTCTTTGCGACCGGCAACTACGCCCGGCAGAGCGGGCGCATGGCCGGATTGGAGATTCCCTCGATTCCCGTCGAGCATCAGTACATCGTCTATGACGTGTGCCCGCAGCTCGAGGCCTATCGGCGCGGTGGCGGACGCGAGCTCGCGGTGCTGCGCGAATCGGACCAGTCGTATTACCTGCGCGAGGAACGCATGGGCTGGATCCTCGGGCCGTACGAGCGCGGCGCGCCGGCGCGCTTCGCGGACGGGGTACCCGACTGGTTCGGCAAGAGCCTGTTCGAGGGCGATCTCGAGCGGCTGCTGCCGCACGTCGAAGCGGCGCAGCGCCGCGTGCCGGCACTCGAGCACTGCGGCATCAAGGACATCGTGAACGGACCGATCGCCTACACCCCGGACGGCAGTCCCCTCGTCGGCCCCGCATGGAACGTGCGTAATCTCTGGATCAACGAAGGACACAGCTTCGGCATCACGGCGGCCGGAGGCGCCGGTTGGCAGCTCGCCGAGTGGATCGTCGAGGGCGAGCCGGGCATCGACATGCTCGCGGTGGATCCGCGGCGCTTCGGGCCGTACGCAGGCCGCGGCTATCTCATCGCGAAGAACGAGGAGACTTACCGCAACGTCTTCACGATCCACTTCCCCGATGAGGAGCGCCCGGACGCCCGGCCCGCCAAGACGAGCCCCGTCTACGACAAGCTCGACCGGCTGGGAGCGGTCTGGGGCCAGCGCTACGGGTGGGAGCGCGCCAACTGGTTCGCACCGCCCGGAATCGAGCGCCGGGACCGCTTCAGCTTCCGCCGTACGAACTACTTCGAGCACGTCGGCCACGAGGTGCGATTGATGCGCGAGCGGGTCGGCATCATCGATCTCACGCCCTTCACGAAGCACGAGGCCGGCGGACCGGGCGCGGAGGCGTGGCTGAACGGGCTCCTCGCCAACAAGGCACCCGCGCAGGTCGGGCGGCTCGCGCTCTGCCATGCGCTCACGCCGCGCGGCGGGATTCGCTCGGAATTCACCCTCTCGCGCATCGAGCGCGAGCTCTTCTATGTCGTGAGCGCGGGCGCCGCCGAGCGTTACGACAGCGATTATCTGCACAAGAAGTTGCCGGCCGACGGCTCGGTACGTCTGAGAAACGTGACCGGCGCGCGCGGCTGCTTCGTGCTTGCCGGTCCGCGCTCGCGGGCCGTGCTCGGCAAGCTCACCTCGACCGCGCTCGACAATGCCGCCTTCCCCTGGCTCTCCGCGCGAGTGATCGAGGTGGGACTCGCAACGCAGGTCTATGCGCTGCGCGTGAACTTCGTCGGCGCCCTCGGCTGGGAGCTGCACTTCCCGATCGAGTACGCGCATCATCTCTTCGATGCGCTCATCGAGGCCGGCGCCGAGTTCGGTATCGGCATGGTGGGAATGCGCGCGATGGAGTCGATGCGCCTGGAGAAATCCTACCGCATGTGGGGCCTGGATCTCACCCGCGACTACACGCCCCTCGAAGCGGGTCTGGAGCGGTTCGTGCGGATGGAGAAGGCGGACTTCATCGGCAAGCGAGCGCTCGCCGAGCAACGCTCACGCGGCGTACCCAACCGCTTCGCGACCCTCGAGGTGCACGGCGTGGTGGATGCCGATCCGCTCGGCAACGAGCCGCTGTTCGCACCGCGCGGTGCCATGATCGGCCGCACCACCTCCGGCTACTACGGGCACACACTGCGCAAGAGCCTGGCGATCGGCTACTTGAAACCCGAGTTCGCCACCGTCGGGACGGAGCTCGAGATCGAGATCCTCGGCGAGCGCAAGCGGGCGACCGTGCTGCCCGATTCGCCGTATGATCCCGAGAACCGCGACTTGCGCGCCTGACGGTCAGGAGGATTCCACCATGGATCCGCAGCTCGACCACGCACCCAGAGCCCGTCGGCCGAGCGGTCGCGACGCCAAGCGCGCGGCGCGCACCGCGCGCACGACGACCTTCGTCCCCTACATCACGCGCAAGATCCCCCGCTACGAGGTGCTCGGAACGGAAGGCCTGGAGCTCCTCGAGCGCAACGCCGATACGATTCTCGAGGAGATCGGGATCGAATTCCGGGAGGACCCGGAGGTGCTGCGCATCTGGAAGGAGGCGGGCGCCGATGTGCGGGGCGAGCGCGTGCGCACGCCCCGCGGCATGTGCCGCTCGATCATCCAGCGCTCCGCGCCGCGCGAATTCACCCAGATCGCGCGCAATCCGGCACGCAGCGTCGTGATCGGCGGCGACCGCACGGTGTTCGCGCCGGCCTACGGCTCCCCCTTCGTGCGCAATCTCGACGAGGGCCGGCGCTACGCGCGGATCGAGGACTTTCGCAATTTCGTGAAGCTCACCTACCTCTCGAACTCGTTGCACCATTCGGGCGGCACGATCTGCGAGCCGGTGGACCTGCCGGTCAACAAGCGCCACCTCGACATGGTCTACAGCCACATCAAGTACAGCGACAAGCCGTTCATGGGCTCCGTCACCCATCACGAGCGAGCCGCCGATACGGTGGAGATGGCGCGCATCCTGTTCGGCGAGAATTTCATCGATCCCGCGACCGGACGGCCCCGCACGGCGATCCTGAGTCTCATCAACGCGAACTCGCCGATGACCTTCGATGCGACGATGCTCGGGGCCTTGAAGGTGTACGCCCGCGCGAACCAGGCGTGCATCGTGACGCCCTTCATCCTTGCGGGGGCGATGTCCCCCGTGACGGTCGCGGGCACCGTCGCGCAAACGCTCGCCGAGGCGCTCGCGGGGCTGGCGCTCATTCAGCTCCTCAATCCCGGCGCTCCCATGGTGCTCGGAAGCTTCGCCTCCTCGCTCTCGATGCAATCGGGAGCGCCGACCTTCGGCACACCCGAGCCCGCGCTGGTCCTCTACGTGATGGCCGCGCTCGCGCGCCGGCTCGGCGTGCCGTTTCGCTCGGGCGGTGCGCTCTGCGCTTCGAAGATCCCCGATGCGCAGGCCGCATTCGAGTCGGCGAACACCCTGCTTCCGACCTGCCTCGCGGGGGTGAATTTCGTGCTGCACACGGCCGGCTGGCTCGAGGGCGGGCTCGCCATGGGCTACGAGAAGTTCGTGATCGATGCCGACCAGGCCGGCATGATGCA
>JASHUC010000248.1 GCA_030040235.1 Gammaproteobacteria bacterium
CAGGGCTGCCACGGCGAGTACCGAGATGATCAGGTACATCGAGACGAAGCGCAGCACCCCCTTGAGCGGATAACGCGCCACGAATCAATGCACACTCAGCGATCGCACGGCCAACCTTCCACAGGAGCCCGGCCTGCGGCCAAACCACCTGGAACGACGGGCCTACAAGATACCGCCTCGGACGACCCTTGCGCGAGCGAACGGCCTTGTCGCCAGCGGCCGAACGAGAATAATGCCGTAAGCCATTGAACAGCAAAAGTATGCCGGCCTGGGCTCGGGCTGATGTAGCCCCACCCGCCCGCGTCCGGCGATAAAGTACTGAGCGACTTGAATCAGGAGAGCCGGTGACCGCTGAGGGGCTACTCGAGCGCCTTCCCCATTGGCAGTCGTTCGCCCGCGAGCGGCGACATACACCGCTCGGCGGTCCGCCCGTTGCGCTGAGTGATGACTCCCGGCCGCCCTCGTCCTTTTCAGTCACCACCGCGGTGTCGGACGAAGAGCTCATGCGCCTGTACCGCGGCGGCGATCAGGGGGCGTTCCGGATGCTTTACGAAAGATATCGTGCCTCGCTAATGCGCTTCGTCAGGCGAACGGCGTTCGATCGCTCGGAGGTGGAAGAGATAGTCCAGGAGACCTGGATGGCCGTCATTCGCGGTCGGGAACGATATATCCCGCAGGCTCGATTCGTCACATACCTCTTCTCGATTGCGAGACGGCGGGGCATGGATCGCTGGCGCCGGCGTGGGAGGCACCCCGAATCGGAAGAAGCTCACGATCTTGACCTCATCCCAGCGCCCGCCCATACGCAACCCGATTCCATTATGGGCAAGGAGGCGCTCGCTGGAGCACTCGCAGCCGCCCTCGAGGCGTTGCCGCTCCTGCAACGGGAGGCGTTCGTGTTGCGCGCCGAAACGGATCTCACTATCGAGGAGATCGCACAAATAACGGGCACGACGCGCGAGACGGCGAAAAGCCGTCTACGGTATGGCCTGCGTCGCTTGCGGGCGGCACTGGAGCCTTGGACATGACCGAAGAAGACGTATCGGGCTGGGTGATGCGCTACCGATCCACCATCACCGAGGAACCCGCATCCTCTTTTGACGAAGCCATTCTCCGGGCGGCCCGCCGCCGTGCAGTGCGCGTACGTACGATGCGACGTGCTGTCGTGGTACTCGCGCTGGCAGCGGTGGTCATCTGGCCGTTCTGGCGCTTGCACGTGGTTCGTGTGGCCCAAGCGCGAGAGGTGAGCGGCTATGGTCGCCAGGAAGGGGCGACGCGGTACTACCTCCTGAATGTTGGGCGTTCCTCCGGGTCGGGGGTATGGAGCAGAGACAATGAGTCTCCGTGATTTTTCGATTGTGCTGCTTGCAGTTGGGCTCGGAGCAGCTCTCCCGGTCTTGGCCGCTGCCCCGCCGAGCTGGACCATTGCCGGGAATGCCCCTGCCGACTATGAGTTCGCAGTGGATAAGGCGACTGGGACAAGCGGAAAGCAGAGCGCATCGATCGTTGCCAAGCCGGGTGCAAGAGCCGACGGATTCGGGACGCTCATGCAGACCATTGCAGCCGACAATTATCGTGGGGACCGGCTGAGACTGTCGGGCTACCTGCGGACCGAGGCCGCAAGCCGGGCTCAGATGTGGATGCGCGTGGATGGACCTGGCGGGAAGGTTCTGGGCTTCGACAACATGGATTCGCGCCCGGTAACCGGTACGACGGCATGGCGGCGCTACGACATCGTCCTTGATGTGCCCGCCGACAGTGTCGACATCGCCTTCGGGTTCTTCCTGATCAGCAGCGGCAAGGTCTGGGGAGACGACTTCAAGCTCGAGAAAGTCGACGGCTCAGTGCCTGTCACCTCTACCGGGTCGGCACTCGCTCGAGTCCCCGGCAATCTGGATTTTGAGGACACGGGCTCCAGCGAAACCGCCGTCTGGAGACCGAGAAAGCTGGAAGTACTCTTTCCCGCCCAGACCTTTCGGATGATCGGCTTCGAAAACTGTGACTTGCTCTATGAAGATGTCAGGCGGTTTCTCCTGACGCTCGGGGCACGTGCGAGCGACCTGCAACTCAAGGAAATTGGCTGCCCTGGTGATCCGTCGGGCGTCGAGGCGACGTTCTCGGTGCTCGTACCGACCGCCACGCCGGGACATGCAGGCGCCCAAGCGAATGCTGCCGGGCAAACGAATGCGGCCGCCGAGCCGGTCGAGGGGCGCTGGCAGACCGTCGAGATCAGGTTTGATGTAGTGCCTCACGATGAGATCTATACCGGATCACACGTAAACAATCTGACGCCTTTGTTCCGTCAGCAGACCTTGGTCTGGCTGGTCAAGCAAAAAATCTTACCCCTGTTCCCCGCTCGGGACGTGCTGTTCAGCAGCGGCACCAGTTTGAGCGCCCAGGTACTCAAACCACAGTGAGAATCTGGATCCTGCTGTGCGCCGCTGCGGCGTGCGTCGTCTGCGCGCGACCCGCGGGTGCGACCTGCCGCATTCTCGAGAAGGCGCGCATAGAGGTGAGCACGCTCGGCAATCGTGCACGCGCGGCGGGAGTGCTCGAGGGGCAGCCGGTCTCAGTGCTCGTGGATACCGGTTCCACCGCCAGCTTCATCACCCGCAGTGCAGCCGACCGGCTGCACCTGACAAGCCGGCACACGCACTCTCACATCTTCGGCGTCGCCGGGCCTGTAACGGCCGAGAGCGCGTACGTACGCCGTCTGCAGGTGGGATCGTTCGTTATCGAAGGCGAGTGGCTGCTGGTGAAGAACGCCGATCATGGGCCGGAGCCGGATGCCGGCGCCGACCTGGTGCTCGGGGAGGACCGGCTCTCCAGATACGCGACCGAGTTCGACCTCGGCCACGGCCTAATACGGCTGCTAAGGCCGGAGGGCTGCCAGCCCGAGCAGCTCGTCTACTGGAGTGATACGTACTCGCTCGCAACGCTCACCGCGCCCGGCACAGCCGGGCCGCAGATCGTCACCGAGGTCGTGCTTAGCGGCCAGCGCTTCGCCGCGCTCCTCGACACCGGTGCGCAAGTCTCCATGATCACGCTCGCGGCCGCCGAGGAAGCTGGCTTTGCACCCAGGGGGCGCCGGGTGGCTCCGAGGGGCAATTCCAATGGAATCGGCAACAACGAAATCGAGGTGCTCGGGAACGGCACGTTCGACACCTTCAGCCTGGGGGATGAGCAGATCCGTCACGCCGCGTTGCAAGTCGCGGCTGATCTCTTCGGGCGCGATACCTATAGCCAGTTCGGCTCACACATACCTCGTCGGATCGGTGGCATCCCCGACATGCTGATCGGCTGCGATTTCTTCCTCTCCCACCGCCTCCTGGTGCTGTTTCCCGAGCGCATGCTGCTTTTCTCGTATGAGGGAGGCCCTGTCTTTCAAACGCTTCATGCGCTGCCTGATGCAGCGCATCCTGCACGGGTGGATCCTCCATAGGCGGAGGTATGTCCCGTGCGTACCGCGCTCGTAGTGTTCGTTCTCACGGTCGTCGCATTGGCGATCGCCACCGAGGCGGCGGAACATTCCCCGGCACCCGCCGCCGCCACCCCTGCAGCCAGCAAATCCGAGACGCTGCAGGAGGTCACTGTGCAGGCCCAGCGTGCCAAACTGGCGCCCAGGGTCCGAAAGTTCGTCAACCAGATCGCCGTTCCAGAGAACGGCGGTGCATCAGGACTTGCCCGCTGGGGCGTGCCGCCCGTGTGCCCGCTTGTGTCGGGTCTTTTACGGCAGGACGGCGAATTCATCCTCGAACGTCTCTCGGAGATCGCGCGTGCAGCAGCGGTGCCGCTCGCTGGAGAGCACTGCAACCCGAATCTCTACGTCCTCGTGACGACTCAGCCAGAGAATCTTCTGCGTGGGATGGAGAAGCGCAATCGGGCATTTACATTCGGCTATGACCCTTCGGATTATCTAATTCCGACGCACGCGGACGTCGTCGATGAGTTCATCGAGACACCGCGCGCAGTGCGAGTTTGGTACAACTCTACAGGACTGGATCCCTGGGGAAACCCTCTTCATTTCGTTTCGGGGGCGATACTATGCCTGACTGGCACAGTCGTCCCTGGCTGTGACCCAGGCAGGTACTATCTGTGGGGTGGGGCACCCGCAGGGGGGAGCCACCTTCTGTTCAACACCGTATGGACGTTCTCGCGCGTCTTCGTCATCGTGGACCGGAGGCGACTTCAGGGAGTGACGCGCGGCCAACTCTCCGACTACGTCGCCATGGTGGGTTTTGCGAAGCTCAAACCTGATCCGCGCCTGGGCGATGCTCCAACTATCCTGAAGCTCTTCGATGGAGCACCTCGGGCTGCGCCCGCCGGGATGACCGAGTGGGATGAAACCTTCCTCAAGTCGCTCTATAAGACGGAACAGACATCCAGGCAGCAACGGGGGGAGATCGCGCGCGCCATGGTGCGAGCAATTACCCATTGATGAGCCATTCGCGCGCCGAGCGCCGGTATATCTAGTTCTACGGTGTTTGATGCAGTCATTTTCACGATCGGCGATGGCGGTCCGACGTGAGTGATCGTGACGAAGCATCACACCCGGCGCAATAGGACGCGATTGATGACGTAACCTCTTTTTCGCACATTTCGAGGCGGTGGACTCGATCTGGTTCAATGGTAGTTACCACACGACCGAAGAACCAGACCAAAGCGAGGCCACCATGGGAGACGATACACCGGCGGCGCTGGGAGCGCTGCGCGTTGACGAAGGGAAGCTTAAGGATCATGTAGATGAGGTTGTCCGTTCGAGCGTGGAGGAGACACTGAACGCGCTCCTCGATGCCGAAGCGGACCAGATCTGCCTGCCCAACGCTACGAGCGATCCCCGGAGCGCGTGGACGGCAGAGCCGGCCACTACGAGCGCAAGCTCGAAACGAAGGCCGGTGAGGTGAGGCTGCGGGTTCCGAAGCTCAGGCGACGGCCCTTTGAGACGGCGATCATTGAGCGGTATAAGAGACGGGGAGCCTCCGTGGAGGAGGCGCTCGTGGAGATGTACCTGGCGGGAGTATCGGTGAGGCGAGTGGAGGACATCACCGAGGCGCTGTGGGGCACGAGGGTGAGCTCCGGGACGGTCTCGCGGCTGAACCAGAAGATCTACCGGCACATCGAAGCTTGGCGCACCCGCGAGATCGTCGGCGACTTCCCGTACGTGTATCTGGATGGCGTGATCCTCAAGCGCAGTTGGGCTGGCGAGGTGCGCAATTCTTCTGCCCGGCCTTCGGCTGGTCAGACCGCGCTGCGGCTTCACCGCTGCACGGGATGATTCGATTGAAAGGATCAGATGAAGGAGAGGATAGTATGCCGGTACCACTAGAGCTTAGGCCGCGCCGGCTCGGATTCATTCGCGCTTTCTCGCTGATCGCAGTAACGATGGCAGCCGCCCCCGCGGCCCTAATGGCGGACACCTTTGGGCCCGTCCACTACGATCCGAAGAGCGATCAGCTCATCGTTACCATGCTCTATAGCGGTACCAACCCCGATCATCACTTCTCCATCGAATGGGGAAGCTGCGGCAAGCTCAGGGACACAGGGCCCCAGCCGGTGCCCCCCAAAGCGCATCCGACGTACCAGACAACGTTGACGATGATCGATGACCAGGGGAACGATGCGGCGAGCAAGAACTATGCAACGACCATACGCGTGCCTCTCACCGCCTTGCCCTGCAGGCCCGTAAGAGTGTGGCTGGTCACCTCCCCCGTCCTCTACAACGGCGACATGACCGTCGATATTCCGTAACAGCGAGTCAGGTTGGGCATTGGGATGAAAGGAGGCAGCAGCTCGTAAGAACCGATCGAGCCACTGCCACGAAAGAGCGAAAAATTGGTTGCACTACCACGCGATTACGGCGGCGCTGCTCACCAGCATCTCGATGCCCGGGGCCGGGGCTCAAATATCGTCCGTAAGCGTCTGATTAGTAATAACTTACATTCTTCATAAGCCATGCGGCTACCCGCAACCCTACCCGCCGAAGGAACTCCGGCTTGCGATTGCAATCCTCCTGATGCCAGATGTGAGGGACATCACACATCGGGTGGAGAACTCTGGGGGTGTGTGAGTTGGCAGCGGGCACAGCGAATGCTCGGCAGCCTATAAGGGAAATGTTCGCGGCGCATGCTTAATGCGCTGAAGGGGACGCGGTGAGTGCTATCGTTCTTAGGATCCTCTGCGAGTGGGACGATGAGGCCAACGTATGGTAGGTCGCCGAGTCCGACGTGCCCGGACTCAGCGCAGAGGCGCCCACTGTAGAGGCCATGAACGCGCTGCTGCGCGTTCGTATCCCCGAGCTTCTCGAACTGAACCGGCCTGATCTCTGTCACCGCGGTGAGCCGGTTCCCCTCGAAATACTCATCCAGCAAAGGCAGCGGCTGCGCTTAGCCTGCTAACCCAGCCGCGATGGCGGGTTAACGGGGGACGTCAAAAAGCTGCTCAAGGCGGCCAAGTGCTCTCTGGTACGCCAAGGGAAGGGCGATCACGAAATCTGGTATAGCCCCATCACGAAGCTCAACTTCACCGTTGACGCCAACATCAAGTCGCGTCACACCGCGAACGCGGTGCTCAAGCAAGCCGGGTTGCCGAAAGCGTTCTGAAGCGCAGCCGGGCCGCCGCGTCCCTTGTCACTAAGCGGACGGCAAAATGATCTTCAAGCCCGCTGCCTTCGCTAACTGCTGCTGTCGGATATCGAACGTCGCAAAGTACTTGAATTCGAGCTCCACGGCGCTTGCGACATGCACGATGTCCAAGGATCGGCAGCCGATCGACCGAGTGTGTTTGCGGCTCAGCTCGCCAGCTCTTTTCAGAGTGGCGCGCCACAGAACGTCCCCCTGTTTATACCGTCCCTGGGCAAAGTCGTCGTCGAGGGCCGCCATTGCCGCGTCGTGGATGTTGTCGGTGATGATTCCGCGATATGCGGCGAGACCGATACCGTTGGTCAATTCGACGCGGCCATGATGCGTGATGAGAAGAGGATCGCCGATCTTCTTCCGCCAGTCGGCCATTGCACGCGATTCGGGCTCTTTCAGATAGAGCTTCAGGAGCGCGCTTGGGTCGACGTAGATCGAATTAGCGCTCGCCACGGTTCTCGTCGTGCAGGGCGCGGGCTTGCGCCTTGGTCATGGCACGAGGCTGATACGAATTGAGTCGCGCCCAATAATCGACCGGAGGCGGCGCCGCGGCGCTGTCCGGTGTGTAGAGGGTCAAACGGTATCGGGGCTTGCCCTTTTCGGTCAGGATGACTTCCCCGTGTGATTCGACCAGCTTCCTGACCTTGGGGAAGCGGTTACGCAGGTCGCGAATGGAGGTGCCCATAGTGAGACAAAAGTGTATCACGAGTCGTTTGGAGGCCCTCCGATTGTGTCGCAGAATGCCGATCTGGCCGGCGTTTTCGGGCCGGCTATCGGACGGGAGCCGCGGCCAATAAAGAATTCTTGGTGCCCGGGGCCGGGCTCGAACCGGCACGGGGTTTCCCCCAAGGGATTTTCGTACCCGCTACAGCTTTCGCTGCTGCACGGACCGTGCATTTGGGGTCTGGACTTTATCTTTGCCCTGCCGCGCTCAAAGCGCGCGGTTTAGGCAGGGGCCGTCAAGTCTCTACACTTTCCC
>JASHUC010000249.1 GCA_030040235.1 Gammaproteobacteria bacterium
CGCTCCGCGGTGTCGTGCACCAGGAGCGTATTCGTGCGCTCATCGACCGAGATCGAGCCACGCGGGGAGAGCATGGTCGCGTTCTGCATGCCGCCTGAGGCACCGGTCACCTTCGGCTTGATGAGCGCGGCGATGTCGGCCGCCTTCGCATAGTTCACCTGCAGGAACTCCGAACGGAGCGGCTCGAGCTCCTGCAGGTCCTTGCTGGCGGCGAACTCGGCTTTTTCGCGCGCCGCGAGCTCCTCGGCGGGCGCGACGATGATGACGTTGCCCTGCTGGCGCTTGTCGAGACCCTTGGTCCTCAGCACGATGTCGAGCGCCTGATCCCAGGGCACGTTCTGCAGGCGCAGCGTGACGCTGCCCTTCACCGAATCGCTCACCACGATGTTCTGGCCGCTCGCATCGGCGAGCAGCTGCAGCACGGCGCGCGTTTCGATGTCCTGGAAGTTGAGCGTGAGGCGCTCGCCGGTGTACTTGGGCTGCTGCTCCGCCACGGCGGTGGCCCGGCGCTGCGGCTGCACTTCGATGACGTACTGGTTGTCGGTCTGATAGGCGAGCTGCTCGTAGTTGCCCGTCGCGCTGATCACGATGCGGGTGTCGCTGCCCGACCGCGTCACGTCGAATCCGGTGACGGGGGTGCCGAAATCGGTGGCATCGTAGCGCTTGAGGAATTTGTTCGGCAGCTCGGTGTCCGCGAAATCGACCACGATTTGATCGCCGATCTGGCGCAGGTTGATCTGCGTGTGCGGGTCGGTGAGATTGACGATGACGCGTCCGGCGCCATCGGTGCTGCGGCGGAAGTCGATCTTGCTGATGGCGCGCGGTCCGGCAGGCTGATCGGCCGAAGAATCGCTCTGCGCGGCGGCGGCCGCGACCGGCTGCGCCTCCGAGGCCGGCTGCACGGCGGCGACCTCGGAGGAGCTCGCGCCGAGCGTGAGGATGACATCGTCGCCGTCCACCCGCATGTTGTAGGGAACCATGCGGTCGAGCTCGACCACGAGGCGGCTGCGCTCCTTGCCTTCGGCGGCGAGAATGCTTTCGACGCCCTGCGAATGCACGTCGATGCGGCGCGACGGCAGGGCGAGCGTGGTCCCCGGCAGATCGATCGAGATGCGCGCCGGGTTGTCGATGGTGAAGGAGAGCGGCTTCGGCGCAGGCGCGGACAGGTGCATGGTGACCTGCAGCTGCTGGCCTGCGAGCGGCTGGACGTTTATCGACTGCAGAGCTGGGCCGTCCGCGGCACGTGACGGGGCGCCGAGCACGCCGAGCGTCACCGCGGCGAGGACTGCGAGGACCTTGAGCGAAGCCTGCATCCGGGCACCGGGATGTGCCCCGCCGCCGCAGGTGGCGAGCGGCGAGCAGAAACCACGCTTTTTGCGAGCCGCAGCGAGGGTCGCGGCAGGATGCCCGATCCCTCGCTTGAGACTTGTGGAGCTGTGGCGTTTCATGATCTTTCGAACTCCCTGCTGCCGATCCGCTAGTCGCTCAGCGCGAGTGCTGCGGGCCGCTCGATGTAGCCGCCCGTGCCGTCTGGAACGATTTCGCGAATGACGATCTTCGATGAGTTGATTTCGGTGATCCTGCCGTCGTTCTGGCCGATGTAATTGCCGGGCAGCACGCGGTTCACCAAGCCGTCCTTGGTCTCTACGAGCCCGTAGGTTTGCCCGGCGAGCTTGAGCGTGCCGACCATCTTCAAGGTATCGAGCGGGAACTGCTCGAGGAACTCGCGGTTGCGCTTCGGATCGGGGCGCAGATTCGCGCCGTTACCGCTCGGGCCGCTCGGCGTGAATGGCGAGCGCAGATTCATCGCCGCGTAGGTGAAGGTCTGATACGGCTTGACCTCCGGCAACGGCTCCACTCGCCCGCCGGATTCCCGCTTGGTTTGGCTGATGAAATTCTGCAGCTCATCATCGGCGCTCGAGCAGGCGCTGAGGGTGAGCGCCGGGACACCGACGAGCGCGTAAGCCGCGAGCCACGCGGCAACCGCACGCGCGCCTCGACGGCCGCCACTCATCCGCGAAACCCCGCTCGTGCTGCCATGCGCCTTGCTCATGAGGACCACCCGCTTCGTAGCCGTCCGCGCGCTCAACGCGCACCCCGATGACGGCTCTTCAGATCGTCCTTGCGCTTGGCCGCTTCCTGCGCAGCGAGCTCGTCCTCATCGAGATAGCGGTACGTCTTGGCCGTGAGATCGAGTACCAGCTGGTCGTAGGAGTCCTTCGATGCCGGCTTGATCTGGATGTCGTGCAGCGTGACGATGCGCGGCAGCGCCGCGATGCCGCTCACGAACTGCCCGAATTGGTGGTAGCTGCCCGTCAGCTCGATCTTGATGGGCAGCTCGGCGTAGAAGTCTTTCTTGACCTCCTCGCCCTTCTGGAAAAGCCTCTCCTGCAGGCCCGCCGCGAGCCCGGTCTGGGAGATGTCCACGAGCAGGTCGGGCATGTCGGTCTTGCCCGGGAGCTGGCGCAGCAGCGCGCCGAAGGAGCGCTCGATGTCCTTGAGCTGCTGCTTGTAGACCTGCAGGTTCACCGCCTTCTCGTGCTTGGACTTGAACTCGGATCGCAGCTGCTGCTCCTCGCCCTGGTAGCGCTGGAGCTCGGGACGCTCGGTCTGCCACACGAACATGTAGGTGAGCACGGCGGCGAGCACCGCGAACCACACCGCCACCGCGCCTGCGAGCACCGGCAGCGGCCAGCGCCCGGGATCGCGCGGATCGAGTGTGCGCAGCTCCTCGAGCACGTTCATGGCGTCGGCCCCCGCCGCGCGACACGCCGCATGCCGTTGCCCGGCTCGTCATCGTCGTCGCCGGCGTGACTCACCTGCTCCGCATCGAGCACGAAGCTCGAGCCGAAGGTATCGCCCTTCTTCGACTCGACGACCTCGAGCTCGGGGTTCTTCAGCCATTCGGAGGAGTCGATGTTGCGCATGAAGGACGAGACGCGCGTGCTCGACTGCGCCACGCCCTCGAATTTGAGGTGATCCCCGCTCTGCTTGACGCTCGTGAGGTACACCCCGTCGGGTATCGTCCGCACGATCTCGTCGAACAGGTGCACGATCTCGGGCCGCGAGCGCTGCAGCTTCTCGATGATCTCCATGCGGGCAATGAATCGCTGCTTGTCGCTCTCGAGGCTGTTGATCTCCTCGATCTCCTTGTCGAGGACCTTGATCTCGTTGCGCAGCAGGTTGTTGCGGCGCTGCTGGGCGGTGATGGTCGAATCCATGCTGAGATAGGCGACGAAGGTGAAGGCGACCGCGGCGACCGTCGCCCCACCGAGTGCGATCGTGAAATGGAGCTTGCGCTCCCGTCGCTGCGCCTCGCGCCAGGGAAGTAGATTTATGCGCGGCATGTCAGTCGAAGCTCCGCAGGGCGAGGCCGCACGCGGTCAGTAGCGCCGTGGCATCGCGCTGTACCGCTTGTGCCTTGGCGCGCGAGGAAAGCTTCATCTGCCCGAGCGGATCACCCTTCTCGGCGGCGATGCCGACGCGGCTCGCGATCACCTCCGCAACCCCGGTGATATTCGCGGAACCACCGCAGATCAGGAGCTTCTCCGGCTGCTCGCGACCCGATCCGGAGGCGAGATAGAACTGTAACGAGCGGCTCACCTGCTGGGTCATGTCATCGATGAAGGGGTCGAGCACCTCGGATTGATAGTTTCCAGGCAGGCCACCTTCCTTCTTCGCGCGGCCGGCCTCCTCCATCGATAGGCCATAGGTGCGCATGATCTCCTCGGTGAGCTGCTGACCGCCGAAGGCGAAATCGCGCGTATAGATCACTTTCAAATTCCGCAGCACGCTGAAGGTCGTGCTGCTCGCGCCGAAATCGGCAACGGCGATCG
>JASHUC010000250.1 GCA_030040235.1 Gammaproteobacteria bacterium
GGCGGCATCGGCGTCACGTCGATCTCGATGTTCAGGCAGGTGGGCCTGGCGCTTGCGAAGGCTGCACGGACCGCGGGCCCGAGCTCGCCGATATCGGTGATCAAACGGCCCTCGCAGCCGAACGCGATCGCGACCTCGTGATACTTCGCGCCGGACAGGCGGGTGCCGCGGACGGGATTGCCGACCATCTGCTGAAAGTGCTGCGAGGCCGCCCAGCTGCGGTTGTTCATCACTGCGACGACGACCGGTAGCCGGTGGCGCGCGAGGGTATCGAACTCGGCAATCGTGAATCCGACCGCACCGTCGCCCGCGAGGCACAGCACGGGGCGCTTCGGCTCCGCGGCCTGCGCGCCGATCGCGAGTCCGAGTCCCATGCCCACCGCGCCGAGAAAGCCGTGGGTGATGTAGCTGCCGGGCCGCCTCTGGCGGATCACCTCGTTCATCCAGTGATAGGCCTCGGCGCCGTCCCCGATGATGGTGGTCTCCGCGGGGATGTTCTCGACGAGGCTCCAGACCGCCTGGTAGGGGTGGATGGGCGGGGCAGAGCGCTGCAAGGCCTCGGCGAGCTTCGCGCGCCGGGCGGCCTTCGCCTCCTGCACGCGCCTTTGCCACGCAGTGCGATCGGGCCAGCGCGTGCTGCGTGCTGCGGCCAGAAGGGCGCGGAGCGTCTCGCGGGGGTCTGCGGGTATCGCGATGAGCGCATCGCGCAACCGCCCGATCTCCTTCGGGTCTACCTCCACGTGGATGATCTTCGCCGCCGCAGGCGCCAGGCGGTCACTCGCGCCGAGCGTGAACAGCCCGAACCGCACGCCGAGCGCGAGAACGGCGTCGATACGCGCTCCCGGAACGGCGAGATCGTCCATCTTATGGAAAGTGCCGCCATGAAGCGCGTGATCGCTCGGGAGCAGCCCATGCGCAGCGAAATCCGAGAAGACCGGGATTCCGGTGAGCTCGACGAAGGCACGCAGCTCCTCGGCGCAGTCGGCTTGCCACGCACCCGCACCGGCCATGACGACCGGCCGCTCCGCCGTCGCGAGCAGCTCCACGGCCGCTTTGACCGCCTGCGCCGCGGGGCCGGGGTGCGAATCGACCGCGAGATTGCCCGGGATGCGCACCGTCTGCTCGTCGATGGCGGCCGTCAAAACGTCCATCGGCATGTCGAGCAGCACCGGGCCCGTCGGAGGCGAGGTGGCCACGCGAATGGCATGGCCGACGAGACGCGGGATGTGAGCTGGAACCGTGACCGTATGGGCCCATTTGGTGATGGGCCGCGCGATCGCCGCCTGGTCGATCCCCGCCTGCAGGGTATTCGTCTCCGCGTCGCGCAGCGCGGCGGAACCGGCCACGTACAAGACGGGCGTGCGGTCGAGATAGGCGTTGGCGATCGAGGTGATGCAGTTTGTGAAGCCGGGACCTGCGGTGACGAGCGCCACGCCGAGTCTGCGCCCCGCTCGCGCATAGCCCTCGGCGGCGTGCCCCGCCGCCACTTCGTGGCGGGTGTCGATGATCGGTATCGCGTGCGCGGCACACGCCTGGAAGAGGGTCTCGAGATGCGCACCGTGCAGGCCAAAGACGGTCTTCACCCCGGCATCGACCAAGGTGCGGACGAGGAGCTCTCCACCGGTGACCATTGGCGTCATGCTACATTTGCGAGCGTCCGATCGAAAGAAAACTCCTATGGCAGCCCCCAAATCGAACATCGAGATTGCACAGCAGGCCAAGATGCGCCCGATCGTCGCCCTGGCGAAGGAGCGGCTCGGAATCCCGGAGGAGAGTCTCTCTCCCTACGGACATTACAAGGCGAAGGTCTCGCTCGATTACATCAATACCCTGAAAGGCCGGCCGAGCGGCAAGCTCATCCTCGTCACCGCGATCTCCCCCACGCCTGCGGGCGAGGGCAAGACCACGACGACGGTCGGCCTGGGCGATGCGCTCAATCGGCTCGGCAAGAAAGCGATGATCTGTCTGCGCGAGCCGGCGCTCGGTCCCGTTTTTGGCGTGAAGGGAGGGGCCGCCGGCGGGGGCTACTCGCAGGTGGTGCCGATGGAGGACATCAACCTGCACTTCACCGGAGATTTCGCGGCGATCGCGGCCGCGAACAACCTGCTCGCCGCGCTCGTCGACAATCACATCTATCATGGCAACACGCTCGGTCTCGACCTGCGCCGCATCGCCTGGCGGCGCGTCGTGGACATGAACGATCGCGCGCTGCGCGAGATCGTCATTGCGCTCGGCGGTACGGCCAACGGGTACCCGCGGCAGGACGGATTCGACATCGTCGTCGCCTCCGAGGTCATGGCCATCTTCTGCCTCGCAACGAGCGTGAGCGACCTCAAGGAGCGGCTCGGGAAGATCGTGGTGGGCTACACGGCCGATCAGAAGCCGATCCAGGCGCGCGACCTCAAGGCGCACGGCGCGATGACTGCGCTGCTGCGGGATGCGCTCGCGCCGAATCTCGTGCAGACGCTCGAGAACAATCCAGCCTTCATTCACGGAGGCCCGTTCGCCAACATCGCGCACGGCTGCAACTCGGTGATGGCGACTCAAACCGCCTTGAAGCTCGTGGACTACGTGGTGACCGAGGCGGGCTTCGGGGCCGATCTCGGCGCCGAGAAATTCGTGGACATCAAGTGCCGCAAGGCGAACCTGAAGCCCTCGGCGGCGGTGATCGTCGCGACGGTTCGCGCGCTGAAATTCCATGGCGGTGTCGAGGTCGCCGACGTGGGCAAGGAGAACATTGCGGCCCTCGAGAAGGGCATCGTGAATCTCGAGCGCCACATCGACAACGTGCGCGACAACTACGGGTTGCCTTGCGTGGTGGCGATCAATCATCGGGCCGAGGACACCGATGCCGAGATTCGCGTGCTGATGGAGCGGGCGGCGCATCACGGTGCGCGGGTGATCCTCGGCAATCACTATGCGGAGGGCGGGGCCGGCGCCGTCGATATTGCGAAGGAAGTGCTCCGGCTCACCGAGGAGCCCAACTACTTCAAGTTCCTCTACGACGACGGCGAGCCGCTTTGGCAGAAGATGAAGGCGGTCGCCACCAAGATCTATCACGCCTCGGACATCACGGCGGACACGAAGGTGAGGGCCCAGATCAAGCAGCTGCAGGATTCGGGCTACGGACAGTATCCGGTCTGCGTCGCGAAAACCCAGTACTCCTTCTCCACCGATCCGAAGCTGCGGGGCGCACCCTCGGGCCACGTCGTGAACATCCGCGAGGTGCGGCTCGCAGCCGGCGCGGAGTTCATCGTCATGATCTGCGGCGATGTGCTGACGATGCCGGGCCTGCCGAAGGTGCCGGCGGCGAACAACATCGACGTCGATGCGAGCGGCAAGATCGTCGGACTGTTTTAGTCAGAACGGCTTGACGACGGCGAGGATCACGATCGCGATCAGAAGGAGCCCGGGCACCTCGTTGAAGGTGCGGTACCAGCGGTCCGAGTGGACGTTGCGCCCGAGACGCAGGGCGCGCATGAGCTTGAAGCACCAGATGTGGTACACGATGAGCGCCAGGACGAGCGCGAGCTTCAGGTGCAGCCACGCGAACCTGAGGTAGGCCGGGGCAGCCACGACCATCGCGATCCCGAAGCCGATCGCGAGCAAGCCCCCGATGGTCATCATCACGAACAGGCGCGTCTCCATCACAGCAAAGCGCTCGGTGAGGGCGCGGTCGGCGGCTCCCGCGTGGTAGACGAACAGGCGCGGCAGGTAGAAAAGGCCCGCGAACCAGGTCACGACGAAGACGATGTGAAAGGCTTTGAGCCAGAGCATCAGAGCTCCCCCCACACTTTGCGTGCCGCCTCGACCACCAGCTCGAGCTTGCGCCACTGCTCATCGTGCGAGAGCTTGTTGCCGGTCTCGTGGCTCGAGAAGCCGCACTGGGGCGAGAGACACAGATTCTCGAGCGGCACGAGGCGCGCGGCCTCATCGATGCGGCGCCGAAGATCGGCCTCGCTCTCGATCTGACCGCTCTTGGTGGTGACCAGGCCGAGCACCACCTTCTTGTTCCGTGGCAGCAGCTCGAGCGGCGCGAAGGTGCCCGAGCGTGCGGTGTCGAACTCCATGAAGAAGCCGTCGACATCGCTGTCGAACATCGGCTCTGCGACGCGCTCGTAGCCGCCCTGAGTGGCCCAGGAGCTGCGGAAGTTGCCGTGGCAGGTGTGCATGGTCACCGCAAGCCCTGGCGGGCGGTTCCGGAGCGCCGCGTTGATCGTTGCGGCGTAGCGGTGCGGGAGCCTCTCCGGATCGTCGCCGTTGCGCCGGCAGCTGGCACGGAAGTTCTCATCGGCGAGGTAGGCGAACCCGACATCATCGAGCTGCAGATAGGTGCAGCCTGCGGCGGCGAAGGCGGCGATCGCCTGCCGGTAGGCCGCCGCCACGTCTTCCCAGAACGCCTCGAGGTCCGGATAGGCCTGTTTCGACACGGCATTGCGCCCGCCCCGCAGGTGGAGCATCGAGGGGGAGGGAATCGTCCACTTGGCCGTGTGGCGCGCCACGCGCTTCAGAAACCCGAAGTGCTCGATCATGATCGGCCTGCGGTAGCGCACCCGCCCCGTCACGGTGGCGATCGGCGGTTGCTGCTCGGTGCCGCCGAATTTAGGGCCGGGGTTCTCGTGCAGCGTCACGCCCTCGAGCTGCTGGAGGAAGTCGAGGTGCCACCACTCGCGGCGAAACTCCCCGTCCGTGACGGCCGGCAGTCCGATCGATTCCTGGCGGCGAACCACCTCGCGAATCGCCTCGTCCTCGAGCCGCTCGAGCTCGGCAGGCGCGAGCTCTCCGCGCCGCCGCGCCTGGCGTGCGCTGAGGAGTGAGCCGGGGCGCAGCAGACTCCCGACGTGATCGGCGCGGAACGGAGCGGGCATCGCGGTCTCCTGGCCGTCGCAGGCCCTCTTGCCAAAAGGCGATTATGCCAGTCGCCACGACTCCCCGGGCCAGCCTTGCCGAGAGGGGAGGCGCACGACTAGAGTCACCGTGTGCGCGGCGGGGCGCGCGGAGGGGAAACGACCATGCCTCAATTCGATGAGAAGAGCATTACCCAGGCCGTGATCGACCGCATGGCCGACTGCGAGGATGCGCGCTTCAAGCAGGTGATGAGCTCGCTCGTCACCCACCTGCACGATTTCGTTCGCGACGTGAAGCTCAGCGAGCAGGAATGGATCACGGCGATCCAGTTCCTCACCGACGTGGGCAAGACGTGCACGGACAAGCGCCAGGAGTTCATCCTGCTTTCCGATACCCTCGGAGTCTCGATTCTCGTGATCTCGCTCAACCATCCGGCGGAGGCGGGCTCGGTCGAGTCTACGGTGCTCGGCCCGTACTACTGGGAAGGGGCGCCCGAGCTTCCGCTCGGCAGCAATCTGGCGGAGGGCGTCAAGGGCGAGCCGACGTTTTATTCCGGCCGCGTGCTCGATGCACGCGGCAGCCCGATCGCCGGCGCGGTTCTCGACATCTGGTCCGGGGACGGCGAGGGCAATTACGACATGCAGATTCCGGGCGAGACCGGGATGCGTGCGCGCGGCAAGATCCGCACCGATGCCGAAGGGCGCTACTGGTTCCGCTCCATCCGGCCGAACTACTATCCGGTCCCGACCGACGGGCCGGTGGGACGAATGCTGCGGGCGATGGGCCGGCACCCCTACCGGCCGGGCCACATCCACATGATCGTCTCGGCGCCGGGGTACGATTCGGTGACGACGCATCTGTTCGTCGCCGACAGCAAGTATCTTCACTCGGACGCAGTCTTCGGCATGAAGGATTCGCTCGTCGTGAAGTTCGAGCGCTGCCCGCCGGGGCGTGCGCCGACCGGAGAGCGCCTCGATTCGCCCTACTACACCGCCCAGTTCGATTTCCGGCTGCGCAAGGCCGCCTGAAGCGCACGCGCACCGTGTCCGATCCGAGCTCGCAGCTGTCGCCGGCGCAGGTGCTGGCGCTTTATCCGCAGCATGGCGGAACGGTCGCATCGTTCCTCGCGACGCGCACCCGCCTGCATCCGGAGCGCCTCGCGCTCCGGGTCGAGCAGCGCCAGTGGACCTTCGGCGAGCTCGAGCAGGCGAGCCTGCTTGCGGCACGCGCACTCGAGCGGCGCGGCATCCGCCGCGGTGATCGCCTGGTGCTCATCAGCCTCAACAGCGACCTGAGCGTCATTCTGTTCCTCGCCGCGGCGCGGCTCGGTGCGATCTTCATCCCGCTCAATCCCGCCGCCACGAAAGCCGATCTCGAGTACCTGCTCGGCCATTCGCGCGCACGGCTCATCGCGGTGCAGCCCGCCGATCTCGAGCGGGTGCAGGAGGTCGCCGCATCGCTCGGGCAGGGCGCGCCGATCGTCTCACTCACCGACTTCGGACTCGCGGCGTCGAGCGCACGGGCAGTGCTCGAGCAGTTGCGAGCCCAGGAGCTCGCGGCGCCTGCAGAACCCGTCAGTGAGCCCGAGGACCCCTTGGTGGTCATCTACACCTCGGGCACGACCGGTTTCCCGAAGGGCGTGGTTCACACGCATCGGACCTACATTCTGGCCGCGGAGGGATTCGTCGCGCGCATGTACCTGCAGCCGGCCGAGCGGCTCCTCACCGTCATGCCCTTCTTTCACATCAACGCACTCTTTTATTCGCTCGGCGGCGCGATCGCCGCGGGCGGCTCGCTCATCACCACGCCCAAGTTCAGCGCCTCGCAGTTCTGGAGCCTTGCCGCCGAGACGGGCGCCACCGAATTCAACTTTCTCGCCGCCGTCAGCAATATTCTGATCAATCGCTCGCGCACCGAATTCAATCCCGCCCATCGCATCTGCAAGCTCTACGGGGCCCCGATCAGCGAGCGCATGGAGCAGGTGTTTCGCGAGGAATTCCACGTGCCGGATCTCATCGAGGGCTACGGCATGACGGAGATTCCGGGTGCCTGCTGCAACCCGTTCCTCGGTCCGCGCAAGCCGGGGAGCATCGGCCGGCCGGCCGTGCATCCGAACTATCCGGGCGAGTTCACTCAGCTGCGCGTCGTGGACGATGACGGCCGCGATGTTCCGCCCGGTGCAGTCGGCGAGCTCGTCGTGCGCACGCCCATGCTCTTCAAGGAGTATCTCGACGATCCCGGACAAACGACGGCCGCGTTCCGGGACGGCTGGTTTCTGACCGGCGATCTCGCGCGGCGCGACGAGGAGGGGTACTTCTACTTCGTCGCGCGCAAGAAGGACATCATCCGCCGCCGCGGCGAGAACATCGCCGGAGCGGAGCTCGACCGCATCATCGCCGATCATCCGGCGGTGCTCGAGGCGGCCGCAATCGGTGTACCCTCCGAGCTCGGCGAGGAGGAGGTTCTCGTCGTCGTGGTGCCGAGGAGCTCCGGCGAGCTCACGACGGAGTCCGTGCTCGAGTGGTGCCGCGCCCGGCTCGCCCCGATGAAGGTGCCGCGCTTCATCGTGTTCGCGGATTCGCTGCCGCACACCCCCTCGCATCGCGTGGCGAAGCACCTCCTCAAGTTGGACAAGAGCCTCATCGAGCGCGCCCTCGACACGGCGCCGCCAAAGCCGAAAGGTTGACATCCCGTGCCTGCGAAATCGATGGACCGGATCATGGCGCTCGCCAAGCGCCGCGGCTTCATCTACCAGGCCTCCGAGCTTTACGGTGGCATCAGCGGGTTCTGGGATTACGGCCCGCTCGGCGCACAGCTCAAGAAGAATCTGCGCGACGCCTGGTGGGAGGACGTCGTCCTCAATCCCTGCGGCGGCTGGCCGGGACCGAACGGCGAGCCGGTGCGTATGGTGCCGCTCGATACCAGCATCATTCAGAACCCCCGGGTCTGGGAGGCGAGCGGACACGTCGCAGGCTTCAGCGATCCCATGGTCGATTGCCGCGAGACCCAGCAGCGCTATCGCTTCGATCATGTGCTCCTCTACGCCCCGGCCTCGGGCGAGACGGGCGGCAAGCCGATGTTCGCCTTCGTACCGGACACCCCGAGCGAGTCGAAACAGAGGAAGAAGGCGCAGAAGGCATTCGGTGAGCTGCGAACCGTTCCGCTGTCGCAGCTGCCG
>JASHUC010000251.1 GCA_030040235.1 Gammaproteobacteria bacterium
ATCGCGCTGTCGGCTCGAGAATACGCGGTGCTCGAGGCGCTGATGCTCCGCCCCGGGGCGATCCGCTCGCGCGCGCAGCTCGAGGACCGCCTGTACGGCTGGGGCGGGGAGATCGAAAGCAACGCGGTGGAAGTGTACGTGCATGCCCTGCGGCGCAAGCTCGGGGCGGGCGCCATTCGCACCGTGCGTGGCGTCGGCTATTGCGTGCCCAAGCGTTGACCATGGGCTCGATCCGCGCTCGCCTGCTCGCAGGGCTCCTCGCGCTGGTCGCCGTCACGGCCATTTGCGCTGGCGTGATCACCTATCGCCGCATGCTCGATCAGACCTCGAGCCTCTTCGATTACGAGCTGCGGCAGATCGCACTCTCGCTACGCGACCAGGCGGCGATCGGACCGGGCCTGTTGGTAGCCACTCACCCGTACGGATCCGACTTCATCATCCAGATCTGGAATCCGCTGGGAGAGTCCATTTACCATTCCCGGCCCGGTTTGCAAATCAACCGCGTCATTCTCGGCTACGCCGACACGGCGCTCGAGGGCGAGCGCTGGCGCGTCTATGGCCTCTTCACTGCCGAAGGCGTGATCCAGGTTGCTCAACCCTGGCGCGTGCGCGAGCAGCTCGCGAGCGAGGCGGCGTTGCGCGTTCTCGCGCCGCTGCTGCTATTGCTCATCACGATGGCGGCTGCGGTCGTGTGGATCGTGAGTCGCGGACTCGCCCCGCTCAGGCGCCTGGCGAGCGATGTTCAGAGCCGCGACGCGTTGAGCCTCGCGCCCCTCGCCTCGGGCGGACTGCCGGCCGAGGCCGCCCCGCTCGTCGAGGAGCTCAATCGCCTGCTCGCACGGCTTTCGGAAGCCTTCGACAAGCAACGCGCTTTCGTCGCCGACGCCGCGCACGAGCTGCGCTCCCCGCTCACTGCGCTGTCATTGCAGTTGCAGCTGCTCGACCGTGCCCCCGATGAGGCCGCCCGGGCCGAAGCGCGCACCAAGCTCGGGGCGGCGGTCGAGCGCGCCATCCACCTCGCCACCCAGCTGCTCACGCTCGCACGGCACGAGCCGGAGGGCGCGGGCGTGCAGCTGCACTCGGTCGCGCTCGAGAGCACAGTCCGGGAGGCGATCTCAGAGGTCCATACGCTCGCCGCCGCGCGCGGCGTCGAGCTCGAATTCGAGGCTTCCGGCGCCCCTCGTGTGCTCGGCGATGCCGATGCGCTGCGGATTCTCGTTCGAAACCTCGTGGATAACGCGGTCCGCTACACGCCTGCCGGCGGCAGCGTTCAGGTCCACCTGCGCGCACACGAGGGAGGGGTCACACTCTCGGTGGAAGATAACGGGCCGGGGATTCCGGCGCATGAGCGCGAGCGTGCATTCGATCGCTTTTATCGCCCTCCAGGCTCGGCCGAAGGCGGCAGCGGTCTCGGCCTCGCCATCGTGAAGGCGATCGCCGAGCGGCATGGAGCGCGTGTGAGGCTCGAGGATGCGGTGCCCGCGGGATTGCGCGTCACCGTGCTCTTTGCGCCTCCTTAAGGCTGGCTTAAGCACGGGACCGTAAGGTGCCCGTCAACACGCCATCGAGGAGGTACCTGCCATGCGATTCAAGAGGACGACACTCGCGCTGTCGGCCTGCGGGCTGTTCGGCTGCGGCGCGATCGTGGGCTGGGTGGGGCCGGGCCTGTTCGGTACCGGTGCCCTTGCCGCAGCCGCGACCGCACCGGTCACGGCGCCTGCACCGATTCCGCTCGGTTCGGCGCCCAACTATGCCGCGATCGTCGCGCAGAACCGCGCCGCCGTCGTGACCATCACGAGCCGCAGCGTGGAGCACGACTCCGGTGACTCGGGCGACCTGAACGGCCTCCTCGGGCCGGACTCACCCTTCGGGAACGATCCGTTCTTTCGCTTCTTCCAGCAGATTCCGCAGCAACGCAACGTCCCGGTGGAGAGCCTCGGCTCGGGATTCATCGTCCAGTCGGACGGGGTGATCCTCACGAACGCGCACGTCGTGCGCAATGCGACCCACGTGACCGTGGCGCTCGCGGACAATCAGGAGTATCGGGCCAAGGTCGTCGGACTCGACACGAACACCGACGTCGCCGTGCTCAAGATCGACGCCCGCAATCTGCCGACGGTAAGGCTCGGCAATTCCAGCCAGCTCGCAGTCGGCGACTACGTGCTCGCGCTCGGAGCCCCCTACGGCCTCCGGGAAACGGCCACCGCCGGCATCGTGAGCGCCATCGGCCGAGAGCTGCCCGATCAACAGTACTTGCCGTTCATTCAGACGGACGTGGCGGTCAATCCGGGCAACTCCGGCGGTCCGCTCTTCGATGAGCACGGCGCTGTCGTCGGCATCAACTCGCAGATCTACAGCAACACCGGCGGCTTCCAGGGCGTCTCGTTCGCCGTTCCGATCGCCGTGGCGATCAACGACGAGCATCAGATCCTGGCACACGGAAAGGTCGAGCACGCGAGGCTCGGCGTCGAGGTGCAGGGCCTCACGCAGGCGCTCGCACGCTCGTTCAATCTCAGTGTGCCGCAGGGTGCGCTCGTCACGCAGGTCGAGCCCAACAGCCCGGCCTCGCGCGCGGGACTCGAGACCGGAGATGTGATTCTCAAGCTCGACGGCAACCCCGTCACCGACTCTCAGGGGCTCGCCTCGCAGATCTACACCATGGAGCCCGGCGCGCCGGCCACGCTCGAGATCTGGCGCAAGGGGAAGACCCTCTCCCTGAAGGTGACGCTCGGCAACGCCGCGGCGCCTCGAGAGCTGCAGGCGAGCAACGTGAACCTGCACGGCAAGCTCGGCCTCACCGTGCGTCCGCTCACCTCCGAGGAGGAGCAGCAGGCGGGTGTGCCCTCGGGGCTGCTCGTCGAGAAATCGACCGGCGCCGCCGCGGATGCCGGCATCCAGCCGGGAGACATCGTGCTCTCGGCCGACGGCACCGCGCTCTCCAGCGTCGGGCAGCTGCGCAGGATCGTGAGCAATCACAAGAGCACGATCGCGCTGCTCGTGCAGCACGGAGACCAGCGGGAATTCGTGCCGGTGCAGCTCGGTTGAGCTACCGGTGAGCTCGGGGTGGCGCTGAAGCGCCCCCCGAGCTCACCGCAATCCGAAGGCGAGCAGAACGTTTCCCGGCTTGCCCATCAAGCCCCCGCTACCGGAAGTGACGTAGAGCATGCCGCCCGCGACGATGGGACCCGGGCCATCGATTCCGCCCCCATGCGCCGGCACACCATTGACGGTGTTGAAGTCCCGATCGCAATCGTAGGTCCAGAGTATCGATCCATCCCTCGTGGAATAGGCGCGCACTCCGGCGTCCATCGCCCCGCTCAGCACCGCCCCCGGGATGGCGGTGAGCGCCGCACCCTGACCCACCGTGCACGAAAGACGCCCCGCGCACAACGGCTGGGGCGGGGGCATGCTCCAGGCGGTCTTGCCGTCGGCGAGCTTCACGGCGTGCACCCCGCCGGGTGTGCTCGTGAGCAGATCCGCGGTGCCGAAATAGGCGCTACCGCCCTCGATCGCAGTTCCCCACTCGCCCCCGAACCCGCTGCCCTTGCCGAAGCGATAACGCCACACGATCCGGCCGTCCTGCGCCGGATCGAGCGCGAAGGCCAGGCCTGATTTCTGCGGCAGCACGAGCAGCTCACGAGCGCCGATGCGGGCGAGCGCCGGAGGCGCCGAGAAATCGAAGTCGGGACCGAGCTTCGATGGGCAGACCGACTTGTTCGGACCGTTGTGCGCATTGCAACCCATGATCCAGATGTCACCGGCGAGCACCTGGCGCACCCACCGCACGGCGCCGGTATGCATATCGAGCGCCAAAATGGCATTTGTCGTCGGTTGCGGCGGACCGGCGTAGCCATTGCCGGTGGCGACGTACACGAGGCCTCGCCGCGCATCCACCGTCGGCGCCGACCAGATGCCGCCGCCCGCGGGGCCATACCGCTCGACACCGTCCTTGTCCTTCCCACGCGGCCGGCTTTCCTCGACGTCGTACGTCTTCCACAGAACCTTCCCGGTTGCCGCATCGAGCGCCGAGACGCTGCCACGGAAGGTGCAGCAGGCGTAATCCCCGAGCGCTCCGCGCCCCTCCTCGCTGAGACCCTGCACCGGGACGAACACCCGGCCCGCATACACGGTCGGCGCGCCGGTGATCGAAGCGAACGGATGATGCTCGACATTCTGCATCCAGATCTCGCGGCCGCTCTCGGCATCGACGGCGTAGGCATTCGCCTTGCGGTCGGCGAAGTAGACGGCGTATCGCTTGGATCCCGCCGCCGATCGATAGCGACTCACCGAGAGCGCCGTGGCGATGCCGGCACGAGCCTTGTACGTCCAGTACGTGCAGCCCGTCGCAGGATCGAGCGCGTGCACCTGCCCGTTCTCACTCGCCACGAAGAGCCGGCCGCCCGCCACCGCGGGCTGCGTGCGAACCGTCACCACGTTCACGAAACCGAACGCCCATTTGAGCTCGAGGCGCGGCAGGTCGGCCGCGGTGAGACCGCCTCGCTCGCGGCTCTGAAAGCGGGTGTTGGTGATACCGTTACCCCAGCCGTTCCAGCCCGGTCCCCGCGCGGGATCCGACATGGGCGGGCTCCTGGTACAGGCCCTGCCGGCCTCGAGCCGCGGATCAAGTGGCTTCGCGCCGAGTGCGCGGCCGCTCGCGTACTCCGCAACCGCGCGGCGCTCCTCCGGCGTGAGCGCCGCCCCCTGCGCCTGCATCTTGCCCGTGGTGAGCGCCGTGAGGATCGCCTCCGGCGGGAGGTTGTGCAGGAACTCGCGCGGCGGGGCATGGGCGGGGCCGGCGCCGGCGAGTGGATTGATGCCGGCCATCGGGCCCATCTGCCGCAGACCCACGTGGCAGACGGCGCAGGCCTTGCGGAACACCGCCTCGCCATCGACCCGGTGCGCAGCCGGTGTGGCGGCTGGCGAGAGGCTCCACGAGCTGCCGGCGAGCAGCAAAGCGAAAGCGGCAACCCATCTGCGTGGCATCGTGATACCCCCGTTTCTCGAGCCGGATTAGACTTTCAGGCTCCCAGAGCGAGGAGGATGCCATGGCCAAGCGAATTCTGCTGCTCGCGGGCGATTTCAGCGAAGACTACGAGACGATGGTCCCTTTCCAGGCACTGCAGATGGTCGGGCACACCGTGCACGCCGTGTGCCCGGACAAGAAATCAGGCGAGTACGTGCTGACCGCGGTCCACGACTTCGAGGGCCAGCAGACGTACTCCGAGAAACCGGGGCACCGGTTCGTGCTCAATGCGACCTTTGCGGACGTGAAGGCGGACCAGTACGACGCGCTGGTGCTCCCGGGCGGGCGGGCGCCGGAGTACCTGCGCACCGATGCCAGAGTCATCGCGCTCGTGCAGCACTTCGCGCGTGCGGGCAAGCCCATCGCCGCGATTTGTCATGCGGCGCAAATCCTCGCCGCGGCGGGGGTCATCGGCGGCAAGCACGTCTCGGCCTACCCGGCGTGTGCGGCGGAGGTGAAGCTCGCCGGAGCCGACTATGCGCAGATCCCCGTGGATCAGGCGGTCACCGATGGATCCCTCGTCACTGCGCCCGCATGGCCGGCGCACCCGGCCTGGCTCGCGCAGTTCCTGAGCGTGCTCGGCACGCGCATCACGCCCTGAGCGCGCAGCGCCGCTTCAGCGCGCTGCGCTGCGCTGGCTCGGCTGCCCGCCGGCTTCGCTCAGCTTGCGCAGGATGCGGTCCTGCACCCACTTCGGGCTCCACCAGTCGATTGGGGTGATCGCATTGCCGCCGAGCAGCATGGTGAAATGCAGGTGATCGCCCCCGGCAAGGCCTGTCGAGCCCGTGCGCCCGAGCTGGGCGCCCTGATTCACCATGTCCCCGACCTTCACGGAGATGGAGGACATGTGACCGTAGAGCGATTGCAGTCCCATTCCGTGATCGAGAATGACGCAGTTGCCGAAGATGTCGAGCCAGCCCGCGTGCACCACGCGGCCACGGTTGGAGGCGTAGATCGGCGCACCGGCGTACGAGGCCAGGTCGTATCCGAGGTGCACCTGGTGATCGATCACCTCGCCCTTGTAGACGTAGGTTCGCTGGTCGGCGAAGCCAGCCTCCACCGCGGTGTTCACGAGCTGCTTGAAGGGACC
>JASHUC010000020.1 GCA_030040235.1 Gammaproteobacteria bacterium
GAGCGGAAACGGCCGGCTTGCTCGGCGCAACGACCGCCGGTGCACCCGCTCGTGCGGCGGGAGCCGCCGCAGGATTGGGGGGCTTGGGGGCCGAGACCGTCGGTGCGGCCGGCCTGGGCGCCGCCGCCGAGGGCGTGAGTGCGGCCGGCTTCGGCGCCGCGGCCGGGGGCCGTACGCTCGGGCTCACCGCGGATGCCGCGGCCGGCTTGGCGAGGGCGCCGGAGGGGGCCTGGAGCTGATTCACCGCAATCGCTGCGCCCTGCGGATCCGTCAACTGCGCGATCCAGCTGCCGTCGGGAACCTCATGCGGGCCGTTAGCCACCCGACCGCCTGCGGCGGTCGTCGCCTCGGCGGCCCGTGCGGCGCTTGGAACCCTCGCGTACACCAGCCAGTGCGGCCACGAGCTCAGCATGCTCGAGGGACGGTTGAACATCCCACCGAGCCGCTGGCCGTGGCGGCCGAAAATCAGGTAGGGCCCCGCGGGGCCCATGTCATGGAGCGCGAGCTGCTCCCAGCCGAACAGCTCGCGATAGAAGCGGAAGGCCGCCGTGTGCTCCGCGGTCGCGAGCTCGTGCCAGGCGAACTCATCGGTCGGGGAAGCGCTGCCGCTCGAGGCGGTCGGTGTGTAGACACCGAACACGCCCCCTTGCGGATCGGCCAGAACGGCATAACGGCCGCCATCGGGGATCTGCGCGGCAGGCTTCACGACACGTCCCCCGAGCCGTTGGACGGCCGCGGCGGTCGTATCGACGTCCGGGACGCCGATGTAGGCAAGCCAGTGCGGGGAACCCTCGCCACTCAGCTTCATCATGCCGCCGACCGCGCCCTTCGCGTTGGACAGCACCGTGTAGGAGGGATCCTTGTCCCACGCCTGGGACCTCCAGCCGAGCACCCGCGAGTAAAAGGCGCCCGCGGCGTGTGGATCCGTCGTTAACAGCTCATGCCACAGGAATTTCCCGTGAACGTCGGAACTGGTCATCGTGTGTCTCCCCGCTGCTGTAATTGAGCTTCTTCGCCTTGCGACCCCGCGCTCAGCCGGTTCTGCTTCGACCGTGAGCTGTTTGATTCAAGCGCAATTGTCCACCGTTTGTTGATTCTGTAAATAGCCGCGCCGATTCCGCGCCGGCCTCGAGTCCGCCGGCTCGCATCAGAACGCCGGGCACGCCCGGCCGCTCACCAGGGCAGCTCGGACCCGTCGTAGGAGAGGAACCGTCCGGCCTGGCTCGGAGTGAGCCCGCCGATCACCCGGCGCATGCCCTGGACACTCGTCGCCGCGTCGATCTCGGCGCGCGGGCCGCCCATGTCGGTACGGACCCAGCCCGGATGCAGCACGGCCGCGATGATCCGGTGGCGCCGCCCCGCATCGAGCGCGAGGGAGACCATGATTGCATTAAGGGCGGCCTTGCTCGCCCGATAGACGTAGAACCCGCCCAGGCTGTTGCGGGCCATCGAGGCCATGATGGTGCTGATCGAGACGATCTTCTTCTCGGCGCTTCGCGCGAGGTGTCCGACGAAGGCCTCGGCCATCTTGAGGGGTGCGAACGCGTTGAGGTGGAATGCCCCGTCCCACGCTGCGAAGTCACTCGCGCCGAAGCTGTCCCCGCGCGGCCCCATCGTGCCCGCATTGTTGATCAGCACATCGATGGACACGCCCTCGAGGCTCCGGGCGAGCGCATCGATCGCGCCGAAATCGGTCACCTCGAGCCGATGAACCCGCACCGCCCCGGTGCGGGCGGCCGCAAGGGCCTGCAGCTCCGCGGCGCGCTCGGGCGTGCGCGCGCAGGCGTGCACCTCCCAGCCGGAAGCGGCGTACTGCCGTACGAACTCGAGGCCGAGCCCGCGGCTCGCCCCGGTCACCAGTACGCTCGGCACGGGGGCTCACCACTGCCCGACGTTGGGCATCGAGGTCCAGGGCTCCGCGGGCGCCAATGCCGGCCCGCGCTGTAGCAGCTCGACCGAGATCTGGTCCGGCGAACGTACGAAGGCCATGCGCCCGTCGCGCGGGGGGCGGTTGATCGTGACGCCGCGCTCCATGAGGCGCCGGCAGGTCGCGTAGATGTCCTCGACCGCATGGGCGATGTGGCCGAAGTTTCGCCCGCCGCCGTAGGCCTCCGGGTCCCAGTTGTGGGTCAATTCGATCTGCGCCGAGTGATCGCCCGGCGCTGCGAGGAACACGAGCGTGTAGCGGCCCTGAGGAACGTCCCGGCGCGAAAGCTCCTCGAGTCCGAGCGCATCGCGGTAGAAGCGCAGCGAGGCCTCGAGATCGCTCACGCGAACCATCGTGTGCAGGTACTGCATGATCAGAACATCTCCGAGGGGCCCGGCGATTTGATGTCAACCTTGTGCCGCGAGGCGATGAACTCCCCGGTGATCATCTCGTCGTAGGACTGGCCGGGACTCACCATGGGATAGACGCCCGCGTCCGGATCGATCATCACCTCGAGGAAGGCCGGGCCCGAGAAGGCGATGAACTCCGCGATCACCTGCGGCACGTCCTTCTTGCAGCCGAGGCGCACGGCGTACTCGAAGCCGTCCGCCTGGGCGGCTTTCACGAAGTCCTTCTTGTGCAGCGACTTGTCGCTCGCGGAGAGCCGCCCCTTGAAGAACAGCTTCTGCCACTGCTTGACCATGCCGTCGCCGAAGTTGTTGAGCACGACGATCTTGACGGGCAGATCGTAGGTCGTGACCGTCTCGAGCTCGCCGATGTTCATGCGGATGCTCGCATCCCCGTCGATATCGAGCACGAGCCGGTTCGGGTTGGCCACCTGTGCGCCGATCGCCGCCGGCAGCCCGAAGCCCATCGTGCCCATGCTTCCGGAAGTGAGCCAGGCCCGCGGGCGCCGGAAATCACAGTACTGGGCCGCCCACATCTGATGCTGGCCCACGCCGGTCGCCACGATCGCTTCCCCACGCGTGTGCCGGTTCAGCTCCTCGAGCACGTAGTGCGGCTGGATGAGCGGGCTGGCGCGATCGTAGTTCATGGCGTGAAGGCGCTTGAGCTCATCGAGATGGCGATGCCAGTCGGCATAGTCCGGGTGAAAATTCTCGCGGCGCCCCTGCACCGTTAGCGCGCGCAGCGCATCACCCAGCAGCCCGACGTGGCTCCACTGCACACGCTTGACCTTGTTGATCTCCGCGCGGTCGATATCGAGGTGCGCAATGCGCTTCGCGTTCGGCGCGAAGCGCGCCGGCACCGTCGCCACCCGATCGTCGAAGCGCGCGCCCGCCGTGATGAGGAAGTCGCAGTCCTCGAGGGCGTAGTTGGCGAAGGCCGCCCCGTGCATGCCGAGCATGCGCATCGCGAGCGGGTGCATCGTGTCGATTGCCCCGATGCCCATGAGCGTCGTCACCACGGGAATGCCGAAGGCGAGCGCGAACTCGGTGAGCGCTCCGGCCGCATCCCCATTGATCACCCCACCGCCGGCGTAGATGAGGGGCCGGCGGGCCTCGCGCAGCATCTCGAAGAAGCGCTGCGCATCCTCTGGCGCGAGCGTCTCGCTCGCAAGCTCCAGCATGCGGCTGCGATAACCGGGTACCGGCAGCATCCCGCTGCCTGCGTACGTGCCTTCCCAGTTCTGCACGTCCTTCGGCACATCGACCACGACCGGGCCGGGACGGCCGGTTCGCGCGATCTCGAAGGCGGTGCGCACGGTCGCCTCGAGCTTCGCGGGA
>JASHUC010000021.1 GCA_030040235.1 Gammaproteobacteria bacterium
TGAGCGCCTGCGCGTACGCGCGTGCGTACGCCGATGCCCCGCCGGTTGCCGCCGGCACCCAGCCGCTCGTCGCTGACGCGCAATCGCTCGCCACCGATGCGCAGCTGCTCGCCGCCGATGCGCAGCTGCTCGCCGCGGATGCGCAGCCGCTCGCCCCCTCCGATGCCGAGCAGACGACCACGGGCGCGTCTCAAACGACAGCCGCGAGCGCGGCCCCAAACGAGGGGCTGCAGACGGTCACCGTCACGGCCACGCGCCGCGCGGAGTCCGTCCAGGATGTGCCGCTCACCGTTCAGGCCATCAGCGGCGCCCAGCTCGAGCAACTCAACATCGATAACGAGTACGACCTCTTCAAATACACGCCCAACGTGACGTACAGCGGTAACGGCCCCGGCACGGGCAACATCTTCATGCGCGGCCTGGGCGGCTACGGCTCCGGGAATCAGTCGCAGTCCACGACGTCCCCGTTCCCGAACGTCGCGGTGTATCTCGACGATGAATCGATGCAGTTCCCGGCGCGCAACGAGGACGTGTATGTCGTCGACATGAATCGCGTCGAGGTGCTCGAGGGTCCGCAGGGCACGCTCTTCGGCGGCGGCGCCGAGGCCGGCGCCATCCGCTACATCACGAACAAGCCGGATCTCAACGACACCACGGGCGACCTGAACGCAGGCTATGGCGTCACGGCCCACGGTGATCCCAACAACAATCTCAATGCCGTTCTCAACGTGCCGATCGTCCCCGGCACGTTCGCGCTGCGCGCGGTCGTTTTCTCGGACCATCAGGGGGGCTACATCGACAACGTGCCGGGCACGATCGGTTACCTCCCGGGCTCGGTCCCCGTCACGCTCGGTGGCAATCCCACCGCCAACAACGCGGCCCTGGTCGCGGAGAACACCAATCCGGTCACCTACGGTGGTGCCCGGCTCGAGGCGCTGTGGAAGATCAACGACAACTGGAACTTCCTGCTCGAGCAGAATTACCAGGACATGGAGGCCGACGGCTACTTCTACACCTATCCGGTGGCATCGGACGGGGCGTCGCTCGGGCCCTACGAGATCGAGGCCTTCACACCGGCCTACAACAAGGACCGCTACGAGAGCACGGCGTGGACGCTGAACGGCAGCGTCGCGGACCTCAGCGTCGTCTACACCGGCAGCTACATGGTCCGCCACATCGACGGACAGCAGGACTACTCGAACTACGAGCGCAGCGCGCGCGGCTCGTGGTACGGGTGCATCGGCGCGGGCGCGGGCTATTTCAACTCGAGCAACTTTTCCGCTCTCGCCGGCAAGCCTCTCCAGTGCTACGCGCCGGTCGGCGACTGGCACGATGCCGTCGAGAATCAGCACATGAGCCACGAGCTGCGCATCAGCACGCCGGTGGACAACCGCCTGCGCGGACTCTTCGGCGCTTTCTGGGAAAAGTTCAACCTGGATGACCAGCAGGATTTCAATTACCTGTCGATTCCCCAGTGCGACCCGCAGAATCTCGCCGCCGCGCTCGCGGGCGGCGCGGATTGTCTGTCGGCCGTGGGGCCGGTGCCCGGGGCATATGCTTACGCCCCTCAGCTCAGAGAGGGGACGGACACGGCCTTCGGCGAGGATGAGCAGCGCGGCTACAAGCAGACGGCGCTCTTCACCTCGATCGACTACGACATCATTCCCAAGACTCTCACGATCACCGCCGGCACCCGCTGGTACTCGTACGAAGAGTACGAGGAGGGCTCGGAGTACTACAGCGAGAGCACGAGCAGCGGGTACGTGCTCGATCATGCGAACGGCGCCTGCACGGCGGCTGGCCTGTGCGGCTTTCCGATCAACCTGGAAAAGAGCGAGCACGGCTTCCGCAGCCGCGCCAACCTCACCTGGCACATCACCGAGGAGGTGATGGCGTACTACACCTGGTCGCAGGGCTTCCGTCCGGGCGGCTTCAACCGCACCGATTCGCTGACGGACGGCTCGATCTTCCTGTCCGCCGAGTTGCCGGCAAGCACCGCGAAGGACACCGACCAGTACCTCAAGCCCTCAGGCTACAACTCGGACAATCTGACCAATAACGAGATCGGTTTGAAGACCGAGCTGTTCGATAACCGGGTGATATTCAATGTCTCGGCGTACTACATGCAGTGGAGCAACGTCATCGTGGCGTTGTTCGACCCCCAGTTCCTCGGCAACACGACGTTCAACGTGAACGGCCCGAGCTACGACATCAAGGGCTTCGAGGTCCAGTTCGCCGCCCGGCTCTGGGAAGGGTTGAGCATCGATGGGTCGAGCTCGCTCAACTCCACCAGCCAGACGACCTCTCCTTGTCTCATCTCGGCGGGTGTCGTAGCCGGTGTCGCCAAGACGTCCCACAATCCGACGCCCGCCGGCGACTGCATCACCGAGGCCGTGCCCGCCACGGGGACCACGGCCGAGCCCTATTCAAATCCGCTGGGCGTCATCGGCGGGGTCCCGGGATTCGCGCCGCCCTGGATGTTCAACCTGAGGTTGCGCTACGACTTCTCGTTGGCGAACGGGTGGAAGCCCTACGCGTGGATCGGGGCGAGCCATATCGGCCCGATGAGCAACGAACCGACCGGCTACACCTCCGGCTACCTGGCGAGCGAGATGCCGCCGACGGGCTGGCCGACCACGACGCTCCTCGCCTACAACATCCCCGGCTACACGACGTACGATGCGGCGATCGGTGTGGCGAAGGATCAGTGGACGGCGGAGTTCTCGGCCAAGAACCTGACGGATGTGTACGGGCCCTCGAACATCTCCTCCGGCCAGTTCATCGAGTCGGAGATTCCGCTCCGGCCGCGGGTGCTCACGCTCTCGTTCGGGTATCGCTTCTAGTGACTGGCCGAGGATGGCGGCCGCGCCGACGACCGATCGCCAGGCGGACGGCGCAACGATAGCCGCCGAGGTGGGCGCGCTGCGCGCGCTGCTTCGGGAGCGCAAGTTTTCCGACGTGCTCGCTGCGGGGGAGGCGCTGCTCAAACGCGCGCCGCAGCAGCGCGAAGCGCTCCTCTTCCTCGCCATGGCCCAGCGTCACCTCGGGCGAATGCCCGAGGCGTTCGAAACCCTTGCGACTCTGGAGCGCCATCATCCGCGCTTCAGCCGCCTGTACGAGGAGCGCGGGCGCTGCTTCGTCGAGCTCAAGCAGGCCGGCGCGGCGATCGAAGCCTTCTTGAAGGCTGTCAACCTCAATCATGCGCTCCCCGGCAGCTGGAGCATGCTCGAGGGTCTCCAGCGCCTCACGGGAAGGGCGGACGATGCCGCGACGGCTGCGAGCCAGGTGGCGACGCTGCGCAAGATCCCTCGAGACATCGTGACCGCCACGGCGCTGCTCGAGGACGGCGATTGGGACGCCGCCGAAGCGCTGGTGCGCTCCTGGCTCATCAGGAACGGCGACCACGTCGAGGGGATGAGACTCCTCGCCCGGATCGGCATCGCGCGCAAGGTCTTCGACGATCCGGAGGTGCTCCTCGCCGCGGTGCTGGAGCGGGCGCCGACCTATCGGGCCGCGCGGCGGGAATACGCCCGCGTGCTCGTCGAGCTGCACAAGCACCAGGAGGCGCGCCGCCAGCTCGCGCGGCTGCGAGAGGAGGGCGAGGACAGCCGGGATCCGGAGGGCCGGGGGTTGGCGATGCTCGAGGGAGCCTGCGCCGCGGGGCTCGGCGAGCACGAGCGGGCCATCGAGCTGTACCGATCACTGCTCACGGGCAGGGCCGAGGAGGATGCCGACGTGCATCTGTCGATCGGTCACGCGCTGAAGACGCTCGGCAGCGCTCAGGACGGCATCGAGGCCTACCGCCGCGCCGCGCAGTGCCGGCCCGACTTCGGCGATGCGTACTGGAGTCTCGCGAATCTCAAGACCTACCGGTTCACGGACGAGGAGCTCGGCCGCATCCGGGCGGCCCTCGCGGCGTCCTCGACCGCGGTCGCGGACCGGTACCACCTCTGTTTCGCGCTCGCCAAGGCGCTCGAGGACCGTGGCGAGTACGCCGAGTCCTTCGGCTATTACGAGCTCGGAAATCGGCTGAAGCATCCGGAGTGCACCTACCGTCCGGAGATCATCGAGCACAACACGGCCGAGCAGATCGCGGTCTGCACGCAGGAACTGTTCGCGAGCCGCCGCGGCTGGGGCGCGCAGGCTCCCGATCCCATCTTCATCGTCGGCCTGCCGCGTGCGGGCTCGACCCTTATCGAGCAGATTCTCGCCTCCCATTCGCAGGTCGAGGGCACCCAGGAGTTGCCGAACGTGCAGCAGATCGTGAGCCTCCTGCGCGGCCGCGACCTCCTCAACGACCGCTACCCGCGCATTATCGAGCACTTGAGCGCCGAGGATTGCCGCAAGCTCGGCGGCCAGTACCTCGCCGAGACCCAGGCCTACCGCACCGGCGCGCCGTACTTCATCGACAAGATGCCGAACAACTTCCGGCACATCGGACTCATTCATCTGATCCTGCCGAACGCGCGCATCATCGATGCCCGTCGCGCGCCGATGGCCTGCTGCTTCAGCAACTTCAAACAGCTCTTTGCGAACGGCCAGGAGTTCACCTACAGCATCGCGGACCTCGCCCGCTATTACCGGACCTACCTCGAGCTGATGCGCCACTGGGACACGGTGCTTCCCGGCCGCGTTCTGCGGATGCATCATGAGGACGTCGTGGACGATCTCGAGGGCAGCGTGCGCCGTCTGCTCGAGTTTTGCGGGCTCGAGTTCGAGCCGCAGTGCCTCGCGTTCCATGAGACCAAGCGCAGCGTGCGCACCGCGAGCTCGGAGCAGGTTCGCCAGGCCCTCTATCGAGAAGGGCTCGATCACTGGAGACATTTCGAGCCCTGGCTCGGGCCGCTGAAGGATGCCCTCGGGGACGCCCTCACCCGCTATCGCGATGACAGCCCTCGATACGAAGCCCGGGCGCAACGATCCGTGCCCGTGCGGTAGCGGCAAACGCTACAAGCACTGCTGCGGAGCCGTGCGCGGTGCACCGCAGCGCGCCGCTGCGGCGGTGCGCCCCGGGGCGCCGGCACGCTCGCGCACTGGGGCTCCGGCGGCCGGTCCGCGCGATCTCGGTGCGCTCGTCGCCCTGATCGATGCGGGGCGCCTGCGCGAAGCCGAGGAGGGCGCGCTTGCCCTCCTCGGGGTGCACCCCGGCACCGGGATGGTCTGGAAGATCCTGAGCGTCGCGCTCGTGCGCCAGGGCAAGAATGCGTTGCCTGCGCTTCGCAAAGCGGCCGAGCTGATGCCGCGCGATGCGGAGGCGCAGAGCAATTTCGGCTCGGCGCTGCTTGCGGCCAGAGAGTGGTCCGAGGCACTCGCGAGCCTCGCTCGCGCGCTCGCGCTGCGCCCGGATGATCTCGAGGCGCTCATCGAGGCGGGGGATGCGATGCGCGCGCTCGGGCGCGCCGCAGAGGCAATCGCATTCTATCAGCGCGCGCTCGCGCTCGATCCACGATCGGGGCAGGCGCTGAACAATCTCGGGAATGCGTTCCTCGCGCTCGACCGGCTCGATGAAGCCGCGAAGTGCTATCAACTCGCGCTCGAGAGCCGCCCGCAGGATGCCGGGGTGCTCTGCAATCTCGCCGATGCGCTGCGACGAGGGGGCAAGCTCGAGGAGGCGCTGAGCGCGGGCGAGCGGGCGATCGCACTCGATCCCGCGCTCGCGAAGGCGCACAACGTCATGGGCGTCGCCCTGGGCGGCCTCGGCCGGCGCGAGCGCGCGGTTGCGAGCCTCAGGCAGGCGCTCGCCCTCGATCCTCGTTCCGTCGAAGCGCTCACGAATCTCGGGAACGTGCTTCGCGAGCTCGGCGAACGGCACGAGGCGCTCGCGCTTTACCGCCGGGCCGTGGAGCTCGATCCGCAGCGCGCCGAAGGCCACGGCGGCCTCGGTCAGGTGCTGCTCGAGCTGCGCCGGCTCGAGGAGGCCACGGAGAGTTTTCGCCGCGCGCTCGCGCTCAAGCCCACATATCCCTTCGCACAGGTGGGCCTCGCGGCGGCGTTGCGCGTCCAGGGGCGCGCGGCGGAGGCGGAGACGACGTGCGCGGCCGCACTCGCCTGCGCTCCCCAGGACGTCGAGGCGCTCGTGCTGCTCGGCGAGCTTCACGGGGATCGCGGACGATTCGCGGAGGCCCAGCAGTTCCTCGACCGCGCCCTCGAGCTCGATGCGCGCTGCACTACCGCCTATTGCAGCATGGCCGCGCACCGCAAGATGACGAGCGATGATACGGCCTGGCTTGCGGGTGCGCAGGCATTACTCGAGCAGCCGCTGCCGCTGCGCCAGAGCATCGCCCTGCGCTATGCCCTCGGGAAGTACTTCGACGACGTGGGCGACTACGAGAGCGCCTTCGCGCGCTACCGCGACGCGAACGAGCTCACCCGGCGCTATGGATCACGGTACGACGGCGAGAAGCTCGTCGCACGCGTCGATCGACTGATTGGACGATTCGATTCCGCATTCATCCGCGAACTGCAGGCGGGCGCATCGCCCTCGGAGCGGCCGGTCCTCATTCTCGGCATGCCGCGCTCCGGAACCTCGCTCGCCGAGCAGATTCTCGCCTCGCACCCGCAGGTGTTCGGAGCGGGGGAGCTGCGCTTCTGGGACGAGGCCTTCCTGGCGCTCGAGAAGACGGGATTCGAGAGGCGGGCCGCCGCCAGTCTCGTCTCGGGAGTCGCGCGCGACTACCTCGCAAAGCTTGCGGTGGCACCGCCGGTCGCCGCCCGGGTGACGGACAAGATGCCCGCGAATTTTCTCTACGCGGGGCTGATTCACGCCGTGTTCCCGCAGGCGCGCATCATCCATATGCTGCGCGATCCGCTCGACACGTGTCTGTCGATCTATTTTCAGAACTTCTTCAATATGAGCCCGTACGGCCACGACCTCGAGCATCTCGCGCACTATTACCGGCAGTACGCTCGCGTCACGGACCATTGGCGCACGGTCCTGCCCTCGACCGCGCTCCTGGAGGTTCCCTACGAGGGGCTCGTCGCCGACCAGGAGGGCTGGACACGCCGGATGCTTGCATTCGTCGGTCTGCCCTGGGACACGCGCTGCCTCGATTTTTACCGCACCGAGCGCACCGTGATCACGGCGAGCCGCTGGCAGGTGCGCCAGAGGATCCACGCATCATCGGTCGGGCGCTGGAGAAACTACGCGAAGCACCTCGCGCCACTCAGGCATCTGACGAGCCTGAGCACTCAGTGGCTCTCGAACGATTCGGTCGCGATATCCGGCGGGACGGGCAGCGACTTGAGATAGGTGACGAGCGTCCAGACGCCATCGATGCCGAGCTTGCCGCCGAAGGCCGGCATGCCTTTCGGTCTGCCGTAATAGATCGATGCAAACACGGCAGAGTCGGAGCCCCCGTAACGCCAGCGTCCATCGGTGAGGCTCGGACCCACCCAGCCGGTGCCGCCGCCTCCGTGGCAGCCGTCGCAGTTCATGGCCGAGAAGAGGGTCGCGCCCGCCTGGATCGTCGCCGCATCACCCGCTGTGGGATCGTGCAGGATCGCACCGGTTGGCAGCTCGCCTCCCGCATCGATGCGCGACTCGTAACGCACTGCCGCAGGAGCGGCGGCAGTCTGCCCCGATGGCGTTCCCGACGGCCGGCCACACGCTCCGAGACCAAGGAGTGCCCCCAGCACGGCTGCAGGACCGGCGATGTTCCAGAGCTTGCTCATGGCGACAACCCGAAGATCCAAACGATACCGCCTTGGCTCGTGCGGCGCGCGATGTCTTTGATGAAATCGGTCGGAGCCCGCACGTCGGCCGGATCGTCGGAGCGGTAGTCCCCCGCGAGCAGGAACCAGTCGCCCCCGATGCCCGCATACACCGCGACGTACTGCTTGCCGTCGGGGCCCCGATACGTCATCGGATTGCCGACGACGCCCGAGCCCACCTTGAACTTCGACAGGAGCTTTCCGGTGCGGGCATCGACGGCTTTGAACCACCCGTCGAGTGTTCCATAGAACACCACGTTGCCGGCCGTCGCGAGGGCGCCGCTCCAGGCGGGATAGGCTTCCTTGTCCTCCCAGATCTTGCGGCCCGTGGTGGCGTCCCAGGCGATGAAGCCGCCCAGATTGGCGCCGTCCGGGGCGGCGGTGTAGGGCGTGGTGGCGCTCATGTACGGCGTTCCCTTGATGTACCCGGCCTGCGAGGTCGAGTAGTCCATGCAGAAATTGTTGATGGACGTGTAGAAGAGGCGCGTCCGCGGAGAGTACGCGGGCGGGGAGGCGGGACTCACACCGCCCTCGAGGCTCGGGCAGATTCCCTTGACGTTCCCCTTGGAGGCGCCGGTCTGCTTGCTCGGATCCACCACGGGGCGACCGGTCGCGAGATCCACCGATTTGGCCCAGTTGAGCTCGGCGAAGGGCGCCGCGACGAGTACACGACCCGTCGCACGATCGAGTGTGTAGGCGAAGCCGTTCTTGTCGAAATGGACGAGCGCTTTGACCGGCTTGCCGCCGATCACGAGGTCGGCAAGCACCATCGCGCCGGTCGCATCGTAGTCCCAGCTGTCGTGCGGGGTGAACTGATACGCCCAGACGAGCGATCCGTCTTCCGGCCGGCGCGCGAGCACGCTCGAGGTCCACTTGTTGTCGCCGGCGCGCTGCTCCGGATTGTAGGGTGAGGCGTTCCCCGTGCCGTAGTAAATGAGATCGAGATCCGGATCGTAGGAGATCGAGCCCCACACCGGAGCGCCGCCCGTCTTCCAGCTCTCCCCGGCCCAGGTGCGCTCGCCGAGATCCGTGCCGCTCACGTAGGGTGGTTTGAACGTGCCGGGCCGAACGCCCATGTCGGCATCCGGCCCCAGGTTGTGCACCGTCCAGAGGACCGCGCCGGTCGCAAGGTCGAGCCCTTTGAGCCAGCCATAGATCCCGAACTCACCGCCGGACGCCCCGACGATCACGCGATCCTTCACAACGAGGGGCGCCATGGTGGTCGTCTCGCCCGAACCGAGGTCCGCGACCTGCGTGCTCCAGAGCTGCCGCCCGGAGGCGGCATCCACCGCGACGGTGTGCCCGTCGAGCAGGTTGTAGACGATGCGGTCGCCCGCGAAGAACGCGCCGCGATTCACCGAGTCGCAGCAGGCGATGCCGAGCGCGTTGGGGCTCACCGCGGGGCGGAACTTGAAGCGCAGCGGGTAGCCCTCTTGCCTCAGATCGAACGCATAGAGCACGTTCGGCCAGGGGGTCACGACGTACATCGTGTCGTTCACGACGAGCGGTTGACCCTCGTGTCCCCCG
>JASHUC010000252.1 GCA_030040235.1 Gammaproteobacteria bacterium
ACGAGAGCGTGGCGGAGAACAACATCGAGAGCCTGCGCTCCGGGGGCGGCAGGCGCCGCAGGATGTAGCGGATGTCGGCGATGAAGCCGAGGTCGAACATGCGATCCGCCTCATCGAGGACCAGCACCTGGGCGTGCCGCAGGTCGAACACGCGCTGCTTGAAGTAATCGATGATGCGCCCCGGGGTGCCGATCAGCACGTCGAGGCCCTCGGCGATCTGCCGACGCTGCTTGTCGTAGTCAGTGCCGCCGTAGACGACGCCGAGCTTCAGTCCGGTGTGCCCACCTAAGAGCTCGGCGTCGCGGTGAATCTGTACGGCAAGCTCCCGGGTAGGGGCGACGACGAGCGCGCGAATCGAAGTTCGAGCGCGGCCGTGGGAGGCTTGCCGGGTGGCGAGCGCATGGAACAGCGCGATGAGGAAGGCTGCCGTCTTGCCCGTGCCGGTCTGCGCCTGCCCCGCAACATCCCGCCCGGCCAGCGCGATCGGCAGTGTCTGAGCCTGGATGGGCGTGCAATCGGTGAAGCCGGCGTCGGCGATCCCCTGCATCAGGGCCGGATTGAGCCCCAGCGAATCGAAGCGCCGGATTGCCGTCGGCGCCGCGGCGCTCGACGGAGACGTGAAACTGAGAGGTGTGTCACTCATTGATTTAGATCGGATGTCCTGGGTCGTTGAGTTCAGGTGTCGAGATGGCGGCCAAGGCTCGCAAGGGCCGCGTGAAGCCGCGAGATGTGGTCCGGCCGGCCGCGCCTGCGGAAGCGTGACTTTTGCAGGCCAGGCCCTTGAAAAGAGGATCCGGAAGCGCTACAAAGGTGCTCAAGACAGCGAGACCCGTGCGATGTAGCGCCTCTGGGTCCGCACCTGCCAAATCCAGGCTCTCCTTGAATAGGCTTTAATCGGTACTCACCTAAGACGTAGTGTAACCGTTTGTCGGGTGCTTCTGGCGCGGCTTTCGCCGTCCCGCCCCTTATCCATCTCCATCCAGGCCTTCGACGCCCTTTCGAAACCCATTGTTCTCCCTTCAGGAGGTTGAACCGCGTGAGTAGTCCGCACATCGTGCACACGACCGATGCCACTTTTAATGAGGACGTTCTCAAGTCCGACAAGCCCGTGTTGCTCGACTTCTGGGCCGAGTGGTGCGGCCCCTGCAAGATGATCGCCCCCATCCTCGATGAGCTTGCGACCGAGTATCGGGAGCGTGTGAAGATCGCGAAGCTGAATATCGACGAGAATCCCCACACGCCCCCCAAGTTCGGGATTCGCGGGATTCCCACTCTGATCCTGTTCAAGAACGGCACCGTGGAGGCGCAGAAAGTCGGGGCGCTGTCCAAGGCTCAGCTCTCTGCGTTCCTCGAGAACAACCTGAAGGACACGCCGAGCGATGTTCGTCGTGGCGGTGAGCGATGAGAGGCTATCTGGGTAATCAGGGCCGTAACCGGCCCAAGGGCCCGCGCCACGGGAATCGGGATGGCAATCGCGGCAATGGCCGTCCCAACGACGAGATGATGAACGACATCGACGTGTTCGATGGCGGGGACGATGCGGAGGTCATCAGCCCGGCGGAGCTCACACAGTCGCGCAGCTCGATGAATCTCACCGAGCTCAAGCAAAAGCCGATCAACGAAGTCGTCAAGCTCGCCGAGTCGATGGGGCTCGAGAATCTGGCCCGCTCGCGCAAGCAGGACATCATCTTCTCGATCCTCAAGGCGCACGCGCGCAACGGCGAGAACATCTACGGCGACGGGGTGCTCGAGATCCTGCAAGACGGATTCGGCTTCCTGCGCTCGGCCGACAGCTCCTATCTTGCCGGGCCCGATGACATCTACGTGAGCCCGAGCCAGATCCGGCGCTTCAACCTGCGCACCGGCGACACCATTTCCGGCCTCATCCGTCCGCCCAAGGACGGGGAGCGCTACTTCGCGCTGCTCAAGGTAGGCGAGATCAATTTCGACTCTCCGGACAGCTCGCGCAACAAGGTGCTGTTCGAGAACCTGACGCCGCTTCATCCGACCAAGCGCTTGAAACTCGAGCGCGGCAACGGCTCGACGGAGGATCTGACGGCCCGCACGATCGATCTCGTTGCCCCGATCGGCAAGGGCCAGCGCGGCCTCATCGTCTCCCCGCCCAAGGCGGGCAAGACGATGCTGCTGCAGAACATCGCGACCTCGATCACCGCGAATCAGCCGGAGGTGTATCTCATCGTGCTGCTCATCGACGAGCGGCCGGAGGAGGTCACCGAGATGCAGCGCACGGTGAAAGGCGAGGTGGTGTCGAGCACGTTCGATGAGCCCGCCGCGCGCCACGTGCAGGTGGCCGAGATGGTCATCGAGAAGGCGAAGCGCCTCGTCGAGCACAAGAAGGACGTGGTGATCCTGCTCGATTCGATCACCCGCCTCGCACGCGCCTACAACACGGTCGTGCCGTCCTCGGGCAAAGTGCTCACGGGCGGCGTCGATGCCAACGCTCTGCAGCGGCCCAAGCGCTTCTTCGGCGCCGCGCGCAACATTGAAGAGGGTGGCAGTCTCACCATTCTTGCCACGGCTCTCATCGACACGGGCTCGAAGATGGATGACGTGATCTACGAGGAGTTCAAGGGCACCGGCAACTCCGAGATTCACCTCGACCGGCGCATCTCGGAGAAGCGCGTGTTCCCCGCGGTGAACATCAATCGCTCCGGTACGCGCAAGGAGGAGCTGATCACCGACCCGGGCGAGCTCGCCAAGATGTGGATCCTGCGCAAGCTCCTCCATCCGATGGACGAGCTCGCCGCGATCGAATTCCTGCTCGACAAGATGAAGGACACCAAGTCGAATTCGGAATTCTTCGAAGCGATGAAGAGGTAACGCGAGCGCCCGGGCACGCGGCCCGGGCAGCCTCGATGCCCCGGCCGGGGGCGCCGCACTCGCAGAGTCGCAAACTCGCGAACTCGGTCACACTCGCACGCGGGCATGAATCACGTCTCCTTCCTGCGACGCTAGCGCTCAACCTTGGACCTATTGGATGATCCTCGGATGCGTACGAGGGTCTCATCCGGCGTTTGCTGCCTGCTGTGCTCGATCGCCGCCGCGTGCTTGGTGCGGCCTGCTCGCGCCGCCGACGGCTACACCGGGCTCGACGCCGATACCGCTCCGAGCGCCTACGCGGGCGCCGATGCGCGTACGACCGCGGACGGCTACGCGCCGCCCGGTGGGATTGCAAGCCCGATCAGCGATCACTTCGATCTGCTCGCGGCCTACTTTGCCGCAACGGTGCACACGCGGCTGCGGCTCGATCCGCCGGGGATACCGTACGGGGGCACGCCACTTTCCGGGGAGAACGACCTGGGGCTCGCGCGCAAGAATCCCGAAGGACTGCTCGAGCTCACCTTCAGAATGCACGAGCGCAATCGCATGCGGGTCGATTACTTCCAGCTCGACCGCTCCGGCAACGTGCTGCTCGATCGCACGGTGGTCTTCGGCAGCGAGACGTACGATGCGGGCAACGCCGTGCAGACGACACTCGACTGGAAGATGATGGGGTTTACCTACACTCGCGCGCTCATTCAGACGGATCGCTTCGAGCTCGGCGCAGGGCTCGGCGTACATCTGCTCGCGGCCGACGTGACCGGTGCCGATCCAGCGCTCATCGAGAGCCACGAGACCTCGCGCGTCGGAGCCGTTCCGACAATCGCGCTCGAGACCATGTGGCGCATCTCGCGCCGCTTCGCCTTCACGGCCCACGGCCAGTACTTCGGCACGACGATCGATGGAGTCACGGGGTCGCTCGGCGAGTATCACGGCGATTTCCAGTATCGCTGGAGCGCGCCCTTCGCGATCGGGCTCGGCTACGAGTACATACGCGCGAGCTTCGCGGGGGTCACCGGGACCACCCCGGGCCGTATCACCCTCGCCGCGCAGGGGCCCGAGGCGTTCATACGCGTCAGTTTCTGAGCGCCCGGTGGCCGATGTCGCGACGGTAATGCGCTCCTTCGAAGCGGATGTGCTCGACGGCCGCGTAGGCGGTCGATAGCGCGGCTTTCAGATCCGCTCCGAGCGCGGTCACGCCGAGCACGCGTCCCCCGTTCGTGACCAGCTTCCCGTCCACCTGCGCCGTGGCGGCGTGAAACACCTTGACGCCCTTCACGCGCTCGGCGGCCTCGAGTCCGGAGATCACTTTCCCGCGCGCGTACTCGCCCGGATAGCCCCCGCTCGCCATGACGACGCACACGCTCGCGAGCGCACTCCACTCGAGCCGCGCGGGACCGAGAGATCCCTTTGCGCTCGCATCGAGCAGCTCGAGGAGATCGTTCTCGAGGCGCGCGAGGTACGCCTGCGTTTCCGGATCGCCGAAGCGTGCGTTGAACTCGAGCACTCGAGGACCCGAGGCCGTGAGCATGATGCCGGGGTACAGCACGCCTCGATAGTCGATACCCTCTGCCGCGCAACCCTCGAGAAAGGGCTCGAGTATCCTGCGGCCCGTCTCTGCGAGCTGCGCCTCGCTCAGGAACGGAGTCGGACAGTACGCGCCCATGCCGCCGGTATTGGGGCCTCGGTCCCCATCGAGCGCGCGCTTGTGATCCTGCGCCGTGGGGAAGAGCTTGGCGCTCACACCGTCGCAGAGCGCGTGCAGCGAGATCTCGGTGCCTTCGAGGCGCTCCTGGATCACGACGCGCGCGCCGGCCGCACCGAAGGCACGCTCGGTCATGATGAGATCCACGGCGCGCTCGGCCTCGGCGGGCGTCGCGCAGACCATCACGCCCTTGCCGAGCGCGAGACCGTCGGCCTTCACCACGCTCGCACCGAGCTGCGATGCGAATTTCTTGGCGGCCGCAGACTCCTCGAAGGTGCGGCCCATCGCCGTGGGGATCCCGTACTTCTCCATGAAGCGTTGCGCGAAGACTTTGGAAGACTCGAAGCGCGCGGCGCTCGCGCGCGGTCCAAAGATGGCGAGCCCATGCGCTTGGAATAGGTCCACGATGCCGAGCGCGAGCGGATTGTCGGGCCCGACGACCGTCAGGTCGGTTCGCCTCTCGAGCGCCAGCTTGAGGAGCCCGGTCAGATCCTCGGCGCCGGTGCGCACGCACTCGACCTGGGCGCCGCCTCGTGCGAGCCGCTCCTGCGCGATGCCGGCGTTGCCCGGGGCACAGATGAGCTCACTGACGTGGGGCGATTGGGCGAGCTTCCACACGAGGGCGTGCTCGCGCCCGCCTGCTCCTACGACCAGGATTCTCATGTCAGTGACGGAAGTGGCGCACGCCCGTGAACACCATCGCCATCCCGTGCTCGTCGGCCGCCGCGATCACCTCCGCATCGCGCCGCGAGCCCCCGGGCTGGACGACGGCTCGGATACCGTACTCGGCGGCCACATCGATGTTGTCGCGAAACGGCAGGAACGCATCCGAGGCCATCACGGCCCCGGCGGTGGGGAGCCGCTCGTCGGCCGCTTTCATGGCGGCGATGCGGCACGAATAGACGCGACTCATCTGTCCGGCGCCGACGCCGATGGTGGCGCGATCGCGGGCGTACACGATCGCATTCGATTTGACGAACTTGCACACGCGCCAGGCGAACTCGAGATCGGCCAGCTGCGCCGGGCTCGGCGAGCGCCGGGTGACAACCTTGAAAGACGCGCCCGAGGCGGTGTCGCGAGTCTGAACCAGGAGCCCGCCCGTGACGCTGCGATATTCGAGCTCCGTGGTCGGCGCGTTGCGTAAGTCTCCGAGCGCGAGCACACGGATATCGGGCTTCGAGCCGAACACCGCCAGTGCGTCGGGGGAGAACCCCGGGGCGGCGATCACCTCGGCGAACTGGCGACTGACGATCGCCTGAGCCACGCGGGCATCGAGCTCGCGGTTGAAGGCGATGATGCCTCCGAATGCCGAGGCGGGGTCGGTGCGATAGGCCGTCTCATACGCCTCGAGTGCAGCGGCGGCGACGGCCGCGCCGCAGGGATTTGCATGCTTGACGATGACGCAGCAGGGCGCCTCGAACTGGCGGACGCACTCGAGAGCCGTGTCGGCATCCGCGATATTGTTAAATGAGAGATCCTTGCCCTGCAGCATCTGCGCGGTGGCAATGCTCACCCCGCGCAGCGCCGGGTCCCGGTAAAAGGCGGCCGACTGGTGCGGGTTCTCGCCATAGCGCAGATCCTGAAGCTTCTGCCACACGAGCGGCAGAGTCGCCGGAAAGCGCTCCGGGGTCGCATGGTGCTGCGTGGCGAGAAAGCCGGCCACCATCGCATCGTAGCGCGCGGTGTGCGCAAAGGCCTTGGCGGCAAGCTGCGCGCGCATCGTGAGCGTTGTGGCGCCGCCGTGCTCGCGGAGCTCCTCGACCAGGCGCGGGTAGTCGGCCGGATCGGCAACTGCCGCCACGAACTCGTGATTCTTGGCCGCCGCCCGCAGCATCGCGGGGCCTCCGATGTCGATCTGCTCGATGGCTTCGCGATAACGGCAGTCCGGTCGCGCGACCGCCTGGGCGAAGGGATAGAGATTGACGACCAGCAGGTCGATCGGCTCGATGTGATGGAGCGCCATCGCGGCATCATCGATCCCGCGCCTGCCGAGCAGGCCGCCGTGGATTCGCGGATGCAGGGTCTTGACGCGCCCGTCCATGATCTCCGGAAATCCGGTGTACGCGGAGACCTCGCGTACCGCGAGCCCCTGCTCGCAGAGGAGTCGCGCCGTCCCTCCGGTCGAGACGATTTCGATGTCGTGCCGCGCGAGCGCGCGTGCGAGCTCGACCAGCCCGCTCTTGTCGGAAACCGAGAGCAGCGCGCGTCGGACGGGGATCAACATGGGATCGGAGGCAATGGCGCGGATGGGCTCCTCACGACCGTTCTGGAGCAGCCCCGCGCCGGGGGCGCCTCACACGGCAAGCCCGAGCAGTCGCAGCTTCTTGCGCAGCGTGCCGCGGTTGATGCCGAGGATGTATGCCGCACGCACCTGATTGCCCTCGGTGTAGTCGAGAACGGCCTTGAACAGGGGCTCCTCCACTTCGCGCAACACCATATCGTAGAGGTGTGCCGGGCGATGGCCGTTGAGGCTCGCGAAGTATTCGTTGAGCGCGTGCTCCGCGTGAGTGCGCAGGGGCACCTCCTTGCTGTGCGCTCGGGCGATGAACTCTCTACGCGCTCTGCTGGCTCGCTTCGAAGTCATGTGAGGCTCCCCGGACGCATCCCACCCCGCGAGCGCGCGTAACTCTCTTTGGCTCGTGCGGCTCGGCACCGCACGGCGGGGAGATGCTCGCCTCGTGAGGGGGCTCATTATACGAGCGTCGCGCGAGGGCGCTAGCTGGAATTCGCTCCATGAATTTGATATGGCGCCCGCCTTCAGCGCTCGCTGCTCGCGGCCGTCTCGTTCGCCTCGTTCGCGCACGACACGCGACCCGTCGTCTCCGCGAGGCATGCATCGATCTCGAACCCGACCGCGCTCGGCCCCGGATCGACCAGCTGCACCTCCGCGTCGACGCGCTGACCGGCCGCGAGCTCGCGATGCGCGGAGCTCGCCGCGGGTAAATACGCGCGAGGCGGTACGTCACGCGCCGCCACGCGATTGCCGAAGCGGTCCTGCACGATCACTCGCAGGAGAGGCAGCGGCTGAGCGCTCGAGGCGGTGTTCTTGATGCTCGCCCGCACCGTGAGCGCTCCCGGCTGCGCCTCACCGGCGACGGCCCCGAGCTGATGCACCTCGTAGGCGCTCACGTCCCACTGCGGCGCAAGCGGCATGCCGAGCGCAGCGTACAGCGCCGTGAGCGGCGGCCTCAGCCAGCTGACCTCGGCGAGCTCGGACCGATAATGGTTGGTGAGCTGCGCAACGAAAGCCAAGCCGAGCGCTGCGACCGCTGCCGGCAGTATTCGGTCCAGCAGCGCCGGAGCGACGCCTGCGGTATCTGCTGCGGGTGGGGGCAGGGCGGCCGGCCCGAGCGAATCCATCGTCTCGGCATCACGCAACGAGTTCTCGCGGCGCGGCGCGATCGGCGAGGCCGCAGACTGTCTCTCGGCAGGGGCCGGTTGTCCGGCGCGGCGAGTTTGAATGAATTTTTTCGCGGCCTCGTGCACGATCGCGGCACGTGGGGAGGAACCGCGCGTGAGCGGCACGACCGCGCCATCTCCCGCCGGAGGTCGCGTCTCGTGCATGAAGGGCTCGAACTCGAACTCGTGAGTATCCGGAGGCGCAGTCCGCGCCGGCTGGGGAGTGCCTCTCGGAGCGGGAGTATGCGCGTCGGCTCGCGTTTGCGGCCCGCGCGCTGGGGCTTGCGGTGCACGCGCTGGGGCTTGTGGCGCGCGTGCTTGAGCTTGCGGTGCTCGCGCTGGAGCCTGCGGCGCTCGCGCCGCGGCTTGCGTGGCACGCGTGCCGATGCCTGCCAGCCGCTCGCCCGGCGTGCGCTCGCCACCCCGCGCCGGACGGCCCGCGGGAGGC
>JASHUC010000253.1 GCA_030040235.1 Gammaproteobacteria bacterium
AGGGCGAGCCGAAATTCTCGTTGCGCTCGCTTCTCAGGAAATACGGCAGCACCTCCCGATAGCTCCAGCCCGCTGCGCCCGCTTGCGCCCAGCCGTCATAGTCGCGCGGATGTCCGCGGAAATAGACCATGCCGTTGATGAGCGCCGAGCCCCCGAGGCCGCGGCCCCGCGGAACGGGAATCCGCCGGCCGTTGAGCTCGCGCTGCGGCTCGGTCGCAAACCGCCAGTTGAGCGCGGCCGAGCGCTGCGCCATGGCGACGGCGGCCGGGACATCGACGATCGCACCTCGGCCCGCGCCGCCGGCCTCGATGAGGCACACCGAGCGATGGGGATCCTCCGAGAGGCGCGCCGCGAGCACGCAGCCCGCCGTGCCGGCTCCCACGATGACAAAATCCCAACCGCTCTGAAAGTCCGCCACGACGACTCCCTCGCGCTAGCGCTCCTGGTAGTACTTCTCCAGCGTCGCGGGCAATCCGCCATCGTTCGTCACGATGCGCTTCTTGAGATACCAGCGGCCGTGCTGCTTGACCAGCTCATCGTGCTCGCGACCCTGCTCGAGGATGCGAGGCAGTGCACTGTGGGTCTGCGAATAGACCTCCGTCCAGAGCACATCCGCCGTGGCCGAGGCGCCGTCGACCGTGATCTTCGGGTTCGTGAGCAGCACGTGGACCGTCCCCTTGGACTTTGGAATGGTCTTATAGAGGTCATCAATCGGCCCCTTGCCATGCTTGACGATGCCGTTCACATCGAGCACCGCATCCTCAGTGTAATACGACTCGAAGTGAGTGCTCCCGGCGCTGAGCACCTCGTAGTACTCAACGAGCATATCCTCGATCTGCGCTCGAGCGACGAGGGTCGCGAGCGTGATCGGCTGCTCGGCCGGGGCCGCAGAAGCTGCCAGTACCAGCACCAGCACCAGCGCAAAAGCGGCGAGCGGCGCCCTCGCCCAAGGGTGACGTTCGGATTCGGTAGGCGTACGGGTTGGCATGGCAGGGTCTCCCGATGAGTGTCGAACCGACACCAAGCTTATCCGAGGGTGCCGGTCAGCGGCGCTCGACCAAAACCAGGCGATGGCCGTCCGGATCGAGAAGCTGGACGGCGCCCGCACCGGCCTGCATCGCCGGCCCTGAGCCTGCGGGAAGGCGTTCCACCTCGAATACCAGCCGCGCGGAGGCGGTGTCCTCGATGGGGACATACGCTCTGCCCGCCCGCGTGGCAGCCGCGCCGTGATAGCCCAGCAACTCCACGTGCGGCGTGGCCGCCGCTGCAGGCGCAAGCCCCACCACGTCCACGACGACATCGGGCAGACCGTCGAGCCGTTGCTGCTCGGGTCCCTGGTTCACCGAGCGGGCAATCTCGCGGAGCCCGAGGCGGGACGTGTAGAACTGCCGGCTCAGCGGCGCATCCGCGACCGCGATGGCCGAGTGGTCGAAGCCGAGGAAAAGCTGCCCGCGCGGGGCCTGCTGCCAGACCGGGTCGCCGGTCCCGGGAGGGAATTGGATGAGCTCGAGCGGATGAGACTCGGGATCGCGGAATTTGAAGGCGCTCACCGAGCCGCTCGCCGGCGGCAGTCGCTGCGGACCGCCTTCGCTGATGGCTTCGATGGGCAGGCGCCGGATCCGATCGTAGGCCGCTTCCATGTCGCCAACGACGATCGCGATATGCTGGAACCAGAGATCTCGCGCAGTGCTGGAAGACGGATAGGCCCGACCGGGCGGATCGAATTGCACCAGCTCGAGCTGCTCGGCGCCGAGCCGCAGGAGCGAGTAGCGCGCAGCGGCACCCGGTGCGCCGAGCACTCGCAGCTGCGCCGGACCGAGCTCACCGCCGCCCACGTGCGCGAAGCCGAATGCCGCACCGTAGAACCTCTCCATCCGCGCCAGGTCGCGCACGGTGATGCTGACGCGCAGCAAGCGCCCCACCTGCGCGATCACGGGAATGGCACGCCGCGCACGTTGAGATAGATCGCGAACAGCGACTGCGAGGCGCAGATGAAGAGCCGGCTGCGGTTGCGTCCCCCGAAGGTGAGATTCGACACGACGGCCGGCACCCTGATCTTGCCGAGCAAGCGGCCGAAAGGGTCGATGCAATGAACGCCGTCGCCGGCGCTGCTCCAGATGCGCCCGGCTTCATCGCAGCGGAAACCGTCAGCAAAGCCCGGCTCGACCTTGTGGAACACCCGTGGCCGCTCGAGGGTCTTCCCGTCGGAGGCGACCTCGAACACCCGGATGTACTGTACCGGGCTCGCCGCGAATTGCCGCCCACTCTCGGCGACGTAGAGCAGCCGCTCATCGGGGGAGAAGGCGAGCCCGTTGGGTCCGTCGAAGTCGTCGGCGACGACCGTCAGCCGCCCATCGCGGGGATCGAACCGGTAGAGGTTCGCCGGGAGCTCCGGCTCCTGCTTACCTCCCTCGTAGTCGGTATTGATGCCATAGTGAGGATCGCTGAACCAGATCGTGCCGTCGGACTTGCAGACCACATCGTTCGGAGAATTGAGACGCTTGCCCTGATAGCGGCTCGCGAGCACGGTGATGGTGCCATCGAGCTCGGTGCGGGTGATGCAGCGGCCCTGATGCGAACAGCCGATCAGGCGCCCCTCGCGGTCGCGAGTGTGTCCGTTCGCGAAACCGGACGGCTGGCGAAACACCGAGATCCCGCCCGACTCGGTCCAGCGCAGGATCCGATCGTTCGGCACGTCGCTCATGAGCAGGCAGCCGAGATCGGCGAACCACACCGGACCCTCGAGCCAGCGGAACCCCTCGCCGAGCTTCTCGAGCGGCGCATTGCTCAGCACGCACGACCTGAACGCCGGGTCGCAGATCTCGAAGTCGCTCATGGGTGCGCGACCGGTTACCTGAAATGACACGCCTGCCGCACCGGGGGCACATGCAGCCTTACCGTCATCAGCACCGCCGGCTCTGCCCCCTGCGTGCCGGAGCGATGGCCCCTTCGTCCCGCGCCGTCTGCCACGCAGTTCTGATCCTCGCCGAGCGAGAATTCCCCCGGCCCCTGCTCGATGCGTTGCCCGTCCATCGATTCGATCCACCAGCGCCCGGAGAGCACGACAATCCACTGTGGCGCGGGATTCTCGTGCCATTCGCCTACCCAACCGACCGGCTGCACCGTGAAGACCACCGTCGCCTCAGTGCGCGGTTGGGCATCGTTCCACTGCGGTGCGGCGCCGCCGATCCCTTTGAGCTCCCACTCCGCGAGCATGCACCGCGTCTGGTGACTGACGCCGTTCGAGTCCGTCCAGAGATGCCAATAGGGAATGGTCGGGCGGTCACCTGTGGCTGAGGACATGCTGACTGGCCTTCAAGGGCGGAGTGCGTAGGGGTGTGAGGAGCCGAGCGGGTGGGCGAGAAATGCGCCGAGCCCCGCGCCGTTCAGCCCGACGAGGATCAGAAGGAAGCCTCCGGCCAGGGAGAGATTCTTCAGAAAGTCCCAGAAAAGGTCGCGCGCCTTGCTCGGCCCCCGTTGCCAGAAATCCCCGGGTTCCCAGAAGCGTTTGAAGAGCACGGCGGTCGCCGTGCAATAGGCGGCCAGTACGAGCGCCGCCAGCCGATCGGCAACGCCCGTGAGGATGCCGAGCGGGCAGATGATCTCGATGGCGAGGCCACAGAGGATGACCAGGCTCGCGAGCGGTCGCGGCCGGAAGATCTCCTGCGCCTGGCCGACTGCGCCGTCGAAGTCGAGCAGCTTGTCGAGCGCGCTGAACGGAAAGAACAGCACCACGAGGAGGTAGCGCACCAGGATCGCGACGGCAGTCACGCGCGCAGCCGCTCCCGCAGGTGGTCGGCCACGCGCAGCGCGTTGGCGATGATGGTGAGTGTCGGATTCACCGCGCCGATCGAAGGACAGAAGCTCGCGTCGGCGAGGTAGAGATTATCGAGCTCGTGCGCTTTGCAGTTGAGGTCGAGCACCGAGCTCGCGGGGTCCACCCCGAAGCGTGCGGTCCCGGCCTGATGGGCGGTGCCGCCGATGGGGATGTTCTTGCCGAAGAAGAGCTTCCGCTCGATGAGAATCGGGTGCGCGCCGTGCGCGTTCATCAGGCACTCGAGCTTGTGGCGCAGGCGTTTGTGCGCCTCCAGGCCCGTCTGCGTCAGATCGAGCACGACCTTGCCGCCGTCGTAGTAGATCCGGTTGTCGGGCCGCGGGATGTCCTCGGTCTGCAGCCAGAAGTCCATCGAATGCGCGGCCATCTTCTCGAAGGGCCACTCGGGGAGCCATTCGTGCCAGCCGGGAAGCGCCTCGCCGCGGATCTGCTCGGGGTGCGCGGTGGCGCACATCTGGATGAGACCGAGCGGATACTCCCAATCGTCCGAGCGGTAGTAGTAGTCGCTCGCCGCCAGGGTCTTCTGGAATACCGTGGGGTTGGGCTGCTTGAGCAGCGCCATCAGCACGCTCATCGTGTGGCGCACGTAGTTGCGACCGACCTGATCGGAGCCGTTGGCGAGTCCCCGTGGATGCTTATCGCTCGCCGAGCGCAGCAGCAGCAGCGCCGAGGAGAGCGCGCCGCAGGCGACGACCACGAGGTCTGCCGAGTATTGTTCGCGCACCCCTTCGCGCAGCACCTGTACGGTGCGCACCGTGCGACCGGCGCCGTCGGTCTCCAGGCGCTCGACGTAGGCGTTGGTCAGCAGCGTGAAGTTCGGAAAATGCTCGAGCAGCGGGTGGATGCAAACCACCTGCGCGTCGGCCTTGCCGTTGAGCAGGCAGGGAAATCCGTCGAAGGCATCGCAGCGGATACAGATGCTGGTGGGCGTGGCCCTGCCGTTACGCTCATCGAGCAGGATGCCGAGCGGCAGGTGGAATGGGTGCAGCCCCTCGCGGCGGAACGTTTCGGCGAGCTGCTCGACCTCCGGCTCGTGCGCCACCGGTGGGTGGGGATAAGGCCCGCTCGAGGGCGGCTCGAGCGGGTCTTCCCCGCGCTGGCCGTGCACGTGAAACAGCTGCTCGGCTGCGGCGTAGTAGGGCTCGAAAGCCTCGTACTTCAAAGGCCATGCGGGCGAGATGCCATCGCGGTGATGAACTTCCTCGAAGTCGCGCTCGCGCAGCCGCAGCAACGCGGCGCCGTACACCTTCGAGTTGCCGCCGACGAAGTAGTGCAGGCCCGGGCTGAAGGTGCGTCCGTCCCTGCCGTACCAGGTCTCCTTGGCCTGATAGCGCGCATCGACGAATACCGTCTGGGCGCTCCAGTTGGCGCGCTCGCGAGGCAGGAAGTCGCCGCGCTCGAGCATCAGAATGCGCTTGCCCGTTGGGGCGAGCCGATGCGCGAGCGAGGCCCCGCCGGGACCGCTCCCGATGACGATCAGATCGTAATGGTCCCCCGCCATCGCATGAGCACCTTCACGTCATTCGCGGCGGCCGCTGCGGCCGCACATCAGACCACCTCGGCGGGCCGCCCCGAGGCTCCCCATTCCCCAGCGGGCGATCATACGCGACCACGCGCCGATCCTGCGGCGTCATCACCGTTGCCCGATGAGCCGCATCATGGAGTCCTGCCGAGGGATGGCGAGCGTCAGCGCAGCCGCGAAAAGCTCGATTCTTATTCGCCCGCCGCCTTCAAGGTCGAATGCGGGCGCGCAACCGCGTACATCTCCCACGTGATTTGCTTGAGCAGCCCCTGGGGGTCCTTGCCGATGGCGTACAGGTCGCCGTGCGTACGGTTGGGAACGAAGTGGATGTCCGCTTTTGCGTGCAGGCCGTCCAGCACCGCTTGCAGCTTGTGCACGGCGCCATCGAGATAGAAGGTGTCGGCGGTTCCGACCCAGACGTGGATCTTGCCGTCGAGATCGGGTTGCAACGTGGCCCAGTGGCGCTGCAACCGGTACGCGATATCGTAATGATCACGCCAATACGCGACCACGCGGGAATCGACCTCCCCGGTATCGCGGTCGAACATCGGCTCCGGCCGGCCGTCCTTCCCCTTCGGCGAGAAGACCCAGTCGAACGATGCCATCTGCCCGCCGTACGGGCCCAAGACGCGCTCGAGCTTCGCGAACTGCTCGAAGGTCGCCAGAACCGTCGCGTGATTTCGTACCAGCGGATAGGGCGTGCCGTCGAGCCGGTGATACACGTTGGCGTGCGGCGCGTAGAGGTCCACACCGGTGAAGTCGTGGAAGTCACTGGGATCGGGTGAGGTGGACCAGGTGCCCCCAAAGATCCGCGGATAGCGCGTCTGCAGCCACAACGTGGCCCAGCCGCCCGAGGAGTGGCCCTGCAGAAAGCGCCCGTGCACGCCCGCGTCCATTCGGTAGCGCTTTTCGAGCTGCGGAATCAGCTCGGTGGTGAGCGCCCTGCCCCACGGCCCGTTATTCACCGAGTCGGCAAACTCGTGCGTACCGGTGGGACTCGATTCATCGAGAAACACCCAGATCATCGGCGGCATCTGGCTCTTCTGCATGGCCGCGTAGACGCCGACCAGCTCGCCGATCACCCGGTCATTATTGCCGCCGAAACCCTGGGTGTAATACACGGTGGGGTAGGTCCTCTGCGCTCGGGCGTCATAACCCGGCGGCAGCAAGACGCGGGCACGCATGTGGATGGGGCGGCCCCAGAACGCGGTGAGCGCGGGACTCGTGAAATCGACGTCGCGCTCATGCGCACGCGCGGCGGGCAGCGCCTCCTGCGTCGCCTCGGTCGCACGGCTACCGAGTACCCACGGATCGCGCGCCACCAGCGTTCTCTCGAGCGTGAGCGTGGGCACGTCCGCGGCGGGCAAATGCAGTTTCACGACCGGGCTCACCAGATCGCCGGCGCCTCGCCCGCCGTAGTTGTAGTCGTGACGCACGTCGAGGACCGCCTGCACGTAGTAATCGTCGGGCGGCAGTTGCGACCACCCTTGCGGATACGCCATACCGTCGGTATCGATGTCGAGCAGCTCTCCGGGCGCGATCCGGCTCACCTCGCGCGCCGCGACCGCGCTGCGTGAGCCGCCGAACGGACTCGCGTCAACCTGGTCGACCTCTCCGCCGTGGCTCCCCGCCTGTGCTCGCGCGTCCTTGGCGCTGATCGCAAACAGCAGCAGCCGTCCCGAGGCGGGCTGCGTCTGCGCCGACCCGAGCTGCACGTGGAAGAAGGCGTGCGGCGGCACCGGTGGCGCGCCGGCACCGGCCAGGGCGGCACTCTCGAGCCAGAGGCCGCAAGCCGCGAGCGCAGTGAGAAAACGTGCGTGGCGCATCAGGACTGAGATCACCTCACGGTGCGCTCGCCGGTGCGTACTCGATCACCCGGAAACTGTCGGGGATCATCCGCGGGAAGCGGCGTGGATTCTGCGGGGTCGCCTTCGCGGGCCTCGGCCCCATGGTGGCCGTCACCAGAAAGACGTGGTGGGTCTTGCGATCGAGCGCCATGGTGCGAGCGGCCGGCTCGGTGTGCACCTCGCCGAGCTCCGTGAACTGATCCGGCGAATCTTCGTGGACCACCGTCAGGCTCGCCGAGCCGCCATTGGAGCTGAAGGCGAGCTGGGTGCCGGGGTCGAAGCGGTTGGCATCCACGCCCGTGCCGATCGGCGCCGTCGTGATCACGCGATGCGCATCGGGATCGACGATCGCCATGACCTGGCTGTGGCAACCGGCAAAGAGCCGGCGGTGCGCGACATCCATTGCGAGACCCGAGGGATGCTCGCAGGGCGCGAGCGGCCAGCGAGCGGTGACCTCAAGCGTGCGCGAATCGATCTGCACCTGCTCGCTCTTGTCCACCAGGTTATTGTAAAGGTGGCCCTCACCATCGGCCACCGCGTATTCGGGAGATCCGCCGAGGGCGACTGTGCCGAGCACGCGATCCGTCTTGGCATCGATCGCGGTAGCGTCCTGGTCATCGCCGTTGAAAGTGAATACGCGCTGGGTCGCCGGATCGTAGATGATGCAGTCTGAATCCTTATTCGGCATTGCCACGATGGTGACGACCTTCAGGCTCCTCATGTCGAACACGATGACATGCGAGGGGGCGGTGCCATCACTGATGAAACCGCGGTCGAGCTCCGGCGCAAGTGCGATGCCATGCTCGCGGTGGCCGCCCGGAATGTCTCCGATCACCTTGCCGGTGTCCACGTTCATCACCACCACATGATTGCCACGTGAGATGTAGAGGCGCCGCGCCGCGCTATCGATCATCAGGTAGTCCCAGAATCCCTCCCCTCCGAGCCGGTACGTGTGCA
>JASHUC010000254.1 GCA_030040235.1 Gammaproteobacteria bacterium
GTTGCGCCGCCCCGCGGCCGCCGCACGCCGGCGTGCCGGGTCCGCCACGTGCGGGCCTGGCTCTTGCGCGGAGCGCGCGCTTCGAAAAGGATGTGCGGCATGCCTGAGGAGTACCCCGGTCATTCCACGGGTCTCGTCGCAGGAGGCAACGGACGCGCACCGCGTGTCGAGGACCTGCTTCAGTCGGCGCTCAAGCACGCCCAGCGGCGCAGCTTCTCCGACCGTTCCTTCATTCGTCCTCTCGAGCGGCTGATCAAAGCCTGTGACGAAGAGGCCGACCTCAGCGCATTCGGTCTGCGCACGCTGCGCATCGACACCCTGCGCTGCCTGCGCAATTTGCTACGGTTCGATGCGCTCGAGGCGGTCTGTCCCTCAGTCCTCGCACGGCCCATTTGCGAGCCGGTCTTCATCACCGGAATGCCGCGCAGCGGAACGACCTTCCTGCACCGCCTGATCCTGCAGGACCCGCGGACGGCGGGACCGAGCCTGTTCCAGCTGATCTACCCGTGCGCGTGGCGCTCGAGCCCTGTGGGAGCGGCGCTGCGCAAGAGCTGGGTGGGCGTGCAGCTCTCGCTGCTCGGTTTGATCGCCCCGGAGCTCTACGCGCTTCATCCGGTCGCCGCCGACGCGCCCGAGGAGTGCACCGACATCATGGCGCACGTCTTTCAGAGCATGCGTTTCGAGAACATGTATCGCGTGCCCTCCTACCAGCGCTGGTTGCAGCACGAGGGCCTTCTGCATGCCTATCGCTTCCATCGCCGGTTCCTGCAGCACCTCGATGCGCAGATGCCGGGCCGGCGCTGGGTCCTCAAGTCTCCCGATCATGTCTTCGCGCTCGATGACATCCGAGCGGTCTATCCCGACGCGCGTCTCGTGCTCGTGCACCGCGATCCGGTCCGGGTGCTCGCCTCGGTCACGAAGCTGACCGAGGTGCTGCGGCGCGCCTTCGCGCGCAATATCGACCGGGTGGAAATCGGCCGGGAAGTTTCCGGGTGCTGGGTGAATGGCGCCGAGAGAATGTGCAAGCTTGCATCCTCGGACTCGGTACTGCATCTGAAGTACCGCGAGATCATCGCCGCGCCGCTCGAGGCCGTGCGCGCCGTCTATCGCCACTGCGGCCTGGAGCTCACCGGGGACGCCGAGGATCGCATGCAGCGCTGGCTGCGCAAGACCTCGAACCCCAGGCGCAAGCGCCGCCGCTACGATTTGGCGGAATTCGGGCTCGATCCACGCTCCATTCGCGAGCGCTTTGCGCGCTATACGGAGACATTCGGCGTGGAGATCGAGCCCGACGCTCAGGCAGCCGGGACGAGCGTTCCGTCCTGACGTGCGCCGCGGCACCGCCGTCGCCTTCACGCTCGGCGTTGCGGCGGCGGCCGTCGCAACGGTCTACGCCGGTGCCGGCGGCGTCGCTCGGGCGTTCGCGAGTCTGCATGCCGGTGGGCTGCTGCTCATTGCCCTGGTGCATGTGCCCGTCGGCATCGCCCTGGGCGTCGCCTGGTGGTTCGCTTCCGGGAAGGACGCTCAGATCTCGCGCGCGAGGTTCTGCTGGGCGCGATTCGTGCGCGATGCGGCCGCCGAGGTGCTCCCCTTCTCGCAGCTTGGCGGCTTCCTCCTCGGCGTGAGCGCCCTGGGGCGCGAGCGTGTGACCCTGGCGCGCGGCGCCGCCTCCATGAGCGTGGATCTCGTCATGGAGCTCACGGCGAAGCTTCCCTATGTCGCCGCCGCCCTCGCCGCGCTCTGGGCTCTCGCGCCGCACTCGCCGCTCGGACGGTCGCTGGCGCTCGCGTTGCTCATCACGTGCGTTGCGGCCTCGGTCCCGCTACTCGCGCGCGGCCGGCTCGAGCCCACGCTCGAGCGGGTTGCCGGCGCAATCACTCGCCGCTGGCCGGCGGCCGCGGCGAGCGAGCGCGAGGTTCGGGCAGCCTTCGCGCGAGCGCTCGCGCAGCGCGCCGGCCTTCTTTCGAGCTTCACGCTTCACGTGGCCTGCTGGTTCCTCGGGGCCGGGGAGGCCTGGGTGCTGTTTCACCTGCTCGGAGCACCGCTCACGCTTCTCGAGGCGCTCGCGATCGACGGCACGGTCTCGGGACTGCGCACGTTTGGATTCTTCGTGCCCGCAGCCGCCGGAGTGCAGGAAGCGAGCTATCTGCTCGGCGCGAGCGTCTTCGGGATTTCCCCGCCCGTTGCGATCGCCGCATCCTTTGCGCGCCGCGCGCGCGATCTCATCCTCGGCGCGGTGGTCCTCGCGATGGCCGTGCCGCCCGGGCGGGGCCTCCTCCCCTCGGCATGGCGCGCGCTGCGCAGGCGCCTCAAAATGGATACTCGATCCCCGTGAATACCGCGCCACCCTCGCTTCCGTAGCCGACATCCACGTGCCCGACGATGAACGGCGGGGCGATTCCCCGAAAGCCGATGCCGAACACCTTGTGCTGCTGTGAGAGCGGGAAGGTCCCGTTCGTCTCGAATACCCGGCCCAGATCCACGAAGGGGGCGAGCTCGATCTCCAGATGGGTGCTGAACACATTCAAGCCCGCCACACGCCGGCGCACCTCGGTCGTGAAGGAGAACGTATTGCGACCGGTGAAGCGATCTTCGCCGAAGCCGCGCAGCGGCTGCTCCCCGCCGAGGATGCTGTCGCCTCCACCGAGGGTGCTCAGCTCCCAGAACGCCGCGTTCTGCAGGCTCGGCAAATAGCGCAGCGCCACATGCGTTGCCACGATGGTCGCCGGGCTCACGGGAAAGTACATGCTGCCGTCCACACCCGCTTCGCTGTAGGCGACCTCGCCGAAGGAGCTGTGCTGCGCCATTCCGGTGTAGACGACCCACTTCATTCCGCGCGTGGGCACGGTGATATCGTCACGCGTGTCGTAGACGACGGACATCCGGTCGAGGATCTCGTGCGTCGTGCCGAGCTCCCCGCTGAACAGCTGCTGGATCGAGGGAATTCCGGGCAGCGTACCGGGCAGCACGTCTACCGATTGAAACCGAAACGTGTACTGGACCTGCAGAGCGTGTGTCACGTTCAGTCCCACCTGCCCCTGGAAGAGCGTACCGTTCGTCGTGTAGTTGGTCGCCTCGTACTCGTGCGTGCCGTTGCCGATGCCGTAGAACCGAGGCGTGCCGTCGCGCTGGTAAACGAGACTCGCGGTGTAGGACCAGCGGTGCTTGCGTAACAGTCCTTTGTCATACTCGAGATCGACCTTGCGCTGGACGCGCTCATTGAGTCCTGCGCTCGCCGACCACTGTACGTCCGGGGACGGAAACCACAGCACTCTGCCGTGCGCTCCGTAGCCGAAGTACGGGTTGTACTGCAGATCGGGCGCGATGATCCGATCGATCTGTTGCTGATCGTTCGTCTCGAGCCAGGTCGGCAGCATGCCGACGGTCACGCCGCTATTCGGGTCGGTCGTGATCAGCGGTACCGGTATGAATGGCCAGTTGAGCGGATTGAGCCAGCCCCACCCGGAGGGCGCCTGAGCGGGCGGCAAGTAAGCGGGTGCGGGGGGCTGCGGTTGCGCGAGGACCGGCTGCTGCGCGTGCGCGGCTGCCGCCCACGCCAATGCCAGGAATGTCAGGCCGCTTGCGCGTCTCACGCGGCGCGACTGAGCTTCAGGCGAAAGCCTGCCTTCTCGACCGTGATCTCCGTGAGGTCGGTTCGAGCGGCGAGCGCTCGGAGCAGCATGATCACCGGCTTGGTCGAGGGATCGTACTCACGTGCGGCCGGGCCTGCCTCGAGCATGGCCTCCACCTGACCGGCGGGCATCGTCGCACGCAGCAGCAGCTCCTCGTCGGAGAGCCGCGCACCGAGACGCTTGCGCAGCTCCGCCACCGGCGGCATCGGCGGCTCGGCGCGCAGCTCACGGGTTCGCGGCAGCGATTGGATGCGCTCCATCACCTGCGGGGCGATCGGGACGTTCGGCTTGCCGAACCGTCCCAGCGCGTAGCGGATCACCTCGTCCGGGATCACGGCATAGCGCTCCCGTCCGGTCACGTTCATCACGGCCTGTGTGATGACCATCTGTGCGAAGGGGGTCATGACGATCGGCCAGCCGAGCTCCTCGCGCACGCGTCCGAGCTCCTCGATCACCGCGCCCTCGAGATGCGACAGGCGCACCTCCGCGAGGTGGCGCCTCATGGTACCGATCGTGCCGCCCGGCAGCTGATGATGCAGGTAGGCGGCATCGAAGCCTTGCGGCTGCCCGACGGACAGCCCTTCCGCATCGGCGAGGCGCGTGAAGTACTCGCCGACTTGCTTCAGCGCCTCCGTGTCGAGGTGCACCGTGTGACCGAGCGCGCGCAGATTGGTGACGATGCGCTCGGCATGAGGATTGGAATTGCCGTCGGCGGCTGCCCCGGAGGCGCATTGCAGCGCGCTCACCCCGAGCGACGGCGCATCCATGTAGGTGTGCTCCGCGAGGCCGATCGTGCCATGGGAGTGCAACTCGAGCGGCTTCGCGCCGATCTGCGACTTGATCGCGGGAATGAGCTTCGCCGCACGCTGCGGGGAAAGCAGACCGCCGGGATCTTTGATGTAGAGCGCATCGACGTGCGGGGAGGCGGCGAGCTTGCGGGCGCGCTCGGCGTAGTGAGCATCGTCGTGAATGGGACTCAACGTGAACACGAGTGCCGCGATGACGAATTCGCCCCCACCCTGCTTCACCATACGCGCGCAGGCGACGTTCGAATCCGCATCGTTCATGGGATCGGCGAGGCAGAAGCGGCGAATGCCGGCCCGCGCGAGCGTGCGGAACGCGAGCGCCATGAACTCCGGGTTCGCGGTTTCCCAGGAGATGAAGCGAAACCCCGTCGACATGAACTGCAGCGGTGTGTGCGGCGTCGCGGCCGCCATGAGGCGGATGCGCTCCCAGGGATCCTCCTGCTTGTAGCGAACGGCGACGGCCATGTGCGTGGAGGTCGTGAAGTCGATGGCCTTGAAGCCGACGCGGTCCATGAGAGGCGCGATGGTCAAGGTCTTTGCCGTATCGATGCCGAGGGCCGCCCAGAGACATTGGTTGCCATCGCGCAGCGAGGTCTCGACGATCTGAAGGTCAGCCATGAGGCATGTGCTCCGTCCGCAGGTCCGTGCTGCCACGGCGCCGTTCGAGCAAGCGTGCCACGAAGCCCGTGTCCACCGCGCCTGCCTGAAACTGCGGATCATCGAGGACATCGGCATGGAAGGGCAAGTTGGTCGTGACCCCGGCAACGCGCGTCGCCGCAATCGCCGAGCGCAGGCGCGACAGCGCAGTGTGCCGATCCGTGCCGCGCGCGATGATCTTGGCCATGAGCGAGTCGTAGAACGGCGGGATGCGCGAGCCGCTCTCGATGTGGGTATCCACGCGAATCCCGGCGCCGTGAGGCCACACCGCCTCGCTCACCCGCCCCGGGCTCGGTTGAAAGTCCCGCGCAGGATCCTCCGCGTTCACGCGGCACTCGATCGCACAGCCGCGCAGCCGAACCTCACGCTGGCTCAGGCGCAGTCCGGACCCTGCTGCGATCGCGAGCTGCTCGGCAACGAGATCCACGCCGCTCACCGCTTCGGTGACCGGGTGCTCCACCTGGATGCGGGCATTCATCTCGAGAAAGAAGAAGGCCTCGTGCTCGAGGTCGACCAGGAACTCGACGGTTCCGGCCCCGCGGTACGCGAGGCTCTCTGCAAAGCGCACGCCGGCCCGCAGAATCGCGCGCCGCAGGGGCGCGGCGAGCCCCGGTGCGGGGGTCTCCTCGATGAGCTTCTGGTAGCGCCGCTGGACCGAGCAATCGCGCTCGCCGAGATGGATCACGCGGCCTGCACCGTCACCGAGGACCTGCACCTCCACGTGACGGCCCCGGGCGACGAACCGCTCGAGATACACGCGCGCATCCCCGAATGCGGCGCCCGCCTCCGATGAGGCGAGCTCGAGCGCCTGCGGCAGCTCTGTGAGGCGATCGACGCGCTTCATGCCGCGACCGCCCCCGCCGCCGACCGCCTTGACGAGGAGTGGCGCGCCGATCTGCGCTGCGCGTGCGGTGGCCTCCTCCAGCGACTCGACCGCCCCGCCCGGCACGACCGGGACGCCGGCAGCTTCGGCCTGGGCACGGGCGCGAAGCTTGTCTCCGACGGCCTCGATCTGCGCAGCCGTCGGACCAATGAAGATGATGCCGTGCTCCTCGCACGCACGTGCGAAGGCGGCGCGCTCGGAGAGAAAGCCATAGCCGGGATGAATCGCCTGCGCCTGCACACTGCGCGCGGCGTGC
>JASHUC010000255.1 GCA_030040235.1 Gammaproteobacteria bacterium
GCCGAGCACAGCCTGCACATTCAGGGTCGCGCCATCGACCTGCGCATGTCGGGCTTCCCCACCCGCAGGCTTCGCGAGCTCGCGCTCGGCATGCGGCGTGGCGGAGTCGGGTTCTATCCGGCCTCCGACTTCGTTCACATCGATAACGGCCGGGTGCGGCGCTGGTAGGGTAAGCCGCTAGCGCGACTCAGGCGCGCGGCGCCATGGTCCAAGTGAGGCACTCACGGCCGCAACACATCCTCGATGCGTCTCATCGTATGCAAAGCCTGCGCTACCGAGTCCCCCTCGCCCACGGTGGCGGGTCCCGCGTTCATGAGGTCGCCGACGGTGAGGGCCTTGGAATCAGCTTCGCTGCGGCGACGAGCTCCGTGCGTGGAGTGACAGTGACAACCGGACGCTTGCACATGGTTCGCGCGATCGTCATGTAACCCTCCAAGTTGCTGGTGGCTTGAGGACCCCGGCGCACTCGCGGAGCGGCCATCGGGGTGCGTGTCTGCGGAAGCGACAGTGAAGCAGCGGATGCGACTCGCCGGAGCTGCTTCGTAACGTTTCTGTCATGTGCTCCGCCAGCTCGAACTGATCTCCGAGCTCGGCCGGCAGGGTTCGCGCCGTGTATCCCACAACGGAGCCACCACCGTAACGCGCCGGGCCTTCAAGGCCATACGTCGTGATGACGAGGCTTCCTTCCGGCCGAAGCGCTTGCTGCACGATCTCCACATAGGCCTGGCGATCGTCCGGGTGAACGAGACGGTGGAACACCCCCCGGTCGTGCCACAGGGCGTAGCGCCGGTGGGGCCGGAACTGCAGTACAGGCACCTCCAGAAGCTTCACTGCCCCCGCACGCTCGCCGAGACGTCGCTGAAGCGCCTCGAGCGCACCGCGAGACTCAGCCAGGACGCTGATATCCCGATAGCCGGCCGCAAGCCACTCGGCGACCGGCGAGGATAGGGCATCGCCGACATCGATGATGGGATCCTCCGGGTGCAAGGCGCATGCCACGACCAGGCCTGAAGAATCCGCCGGCACCCCGCTTTCCGTGCGCTTCTCGGGTAATTCTTCGCGCGTTCGCTCCGATGGCGTCACTCTCGAGTCTCCGATCATTTTGCCCGCAAGCTCATGATGTAGCGCGCAACAGCCCGGATATCCTCCGGGGTGAGCATCGGATTCGGCATGGTCATCGGGATCGTCTTCATGTCCCAATGCGTCGTTTTGATGAAGTGGCGAAGACTCTCCTCGGTCGTGGTCGGTCGATTGGCGATGTCATAAAACGCCGGTCCCGGTGTATCGAGGATCGGCGGGTATTCCTGATCCTTGGCGACTACGTGACACGCCGAGCAGACGATTCGCGCGAGGTGATCTCCGCGCGCGACCACCGAGTCTCGGTGAGGCTCCGCGGTGAGCGCTGCTCCACTGCCGAGGAGTGCCGACAGGCCGAAGAGCAGCGGAGCAAGAGCCGCGGTGGAAACCCGCAAAATCGGCACCCGACTTCCTCGCATGAGCTTTCCCCGAGAATGAGGCGACCGAGGAGCATGGTGAGCGCCGCCACAGCGGCTGGCGATCCGGAAAGATACCTAGCTAATTCGCTGGGATCCCTTCAGTGATTTCGAGACGCTTTTAAACCGCATGACGCCGCGTACGTTCGGCTCGTGGCCTCGCATAGCCTTGGGCTCGTTCGCGCCGAGCTTCCCGCCGTCAAGAAGGAGGACGTGAAGGTCACCATCGATAACGGCATGCTGAAGATCGAGTTCTCGTTGCCCGACCACCGTCAGCTTCTGCGCTTGCGTTCGTAGTCCTCGAGCTTGCGTCGGGCCGCCCGAAACGCGTCGCGCAGCGCAACGTACGGATCTTCGTGAGCGTGATCGGCGGCGTGCGCCCGTCGGATCGCGATCTCCTCTCCTGGCAGCGTGATGTCGATATGGAAATCGTACAGCCTCCCGTGCTGCTGATGATGCGGCACAGGCTCCACGATCACGTGGCACCGCGTAATGTCACCGCCGAACTTCTCGAGTCGCCCGGCAAGCTCACGTATGCGCGCCTCGAGCGCCGGCGAGGGCTTCATCTGACGGAAACTGATCTGCAAAAGCATGTCGGACCCCGGGTGCAAGACTCAAGCGGGCGGGAACTGCCTAACACAGCCCGTCCGGATCTGGCGTGGAGCGTGACACGCGCGATTTCCGCTCGCCATGCGTACCTCTACCGACAGAGCGGCGGCAACAGCGCGACAGCTGCCGCTCCCAGTCGCGAGGCCGGCCTGCGAAGAACTTCTTGCCGCTCTTCACGGAATCGACAGCCAGGCGATTCCACCGCCGGCCGATAATCTTTTCCAACGGCGCGAGGTCGACCCCATTGTCGTTCGCGAAGCGGTCCGCCTTCCGGGCCAGCACCGCCAGATCGTGCGCCCGGCCGAGCTCATCCGTCAGCCGCTCTGCTTGTCGCGCGAGCCGGGCGAGCTTCCGGGAGCGCACGGGCTTTAGCATCTGCAGGGCATACCGCAGGTACTTTACCTGCTTGCGCCATTCGTGCAGCGATGCGTCGGAAAGGCGTATCCGGGTACCCGGCAGAGCGCACCGGCTCGCCCCGTAGATGCGTTTCAGCGCGGGGCCGAGCACCGACCATCCATGCCGGCCGACCTGCCAGTCGCCCAACCGATCGTGTAGCACCTCGAGTGCGCGCCGCGTTCGCTCGAGCTCCTTCGGACGCTCCTGCAAGCGGCGCTGCATGCTCGCCTGTTCGGCTTGCAACCTGCCCGCCAGCTTGGCGACACCCGGGCAGGCTCTGAGCGAACGATTGCTCCGGCGCAGGAATTGGATGGTTTCTACCAGCATCTTCGCGTCGCGAGCCGCGTTGAGCACACGCGCGGAATCCCGAAGAACGAGGTTGTCGCGGTGATAAACACGGTCGCCGAGCGCCGGCCGCAGCAGACGCAGCACAGTCCGCGCCCGCTTGAGGTCCTTGCGCGCCGCGTGTACAGCCACTGCAGAGAGCTCGGGTGATGCCAATTCACGCGCCGCCCGTCGCACGAAACGACTCGCCGCCCGACGCAGGGTGTGCGTGGCCTCCCTGTCCACGCTCATCGTGCTGGCAGCCATGTCGCTGAGGTCTCGGCGCGTTTCCTGGCGCGCAATGCCTCACGACTCAACGCATCATGAGCACGGGGGCTTCGGCCTGTTCGATGAGGGTCCGGGTAATGCCTCCGAACATGAGCTCGCGCAGGGGTCCATGGCTGAATGCGCCGACGACCAAGAGGTCCGGGCGGAGTTCCTGCACCACCTGCGGCAGGCGCTCCGTTGCCGGGTGCGATCCGCCGTCTGCGAGATTGATCTTCGCGGTGATTCCATGCCAGGCCAGTTCCTGTGCGAGGTGCTCGAGAGCCTCCCGGGACGCAGCTCGCGCTTCAACGATACTGAGCAGGATCACCCGCTGTGCCTGCTCGAGCAGCGGCATCGCCGCAGCGAGGGCGCGAGCGGCTTCGGGCTGCTCCTTCCAGCCGACCACGATGGTGTCGATCGTCGCCGGGGGCGTGCCTTGAGGCGCGATCACGATCGGCCGCCCGCAATTCGCGAGCAGACTCTCGATCAAACCGGTTGCCAGATAGTCGGTACTTCGCCGGCGTCCGACGACCGTCAGGTCGGCGTGCCGGGCGTGGAAAATCAGGCGCTCCATGGCGTGATCGGTCTCCTCGCACCAGCTCGCGCTCGGCGTGGCGCCACCGGCCGGCGCACTGCGAATCTCGACTCCGTTCGTGGCGCACAGGTCTGTGAAATGCCTGAGCGCGCTCTCCGCGAGCTCATGGCCCCGCTGGCGCAGATTCACCAGCGACTCGCTGATGGCCGGGCCCCTCGCAAACTCGACGTGCGGCGCATGCACTGCCGCCTCACCTGGCGTGATGTGGACGTGGAGGAACTCCAGGTGCGCCGCAGCCGCCCTGCCAACGGCCAGCGCCGTCGAAAATACGCACGCATCGGTTCGAGACCCACTCGTAGGAACCAAAATCGTCTTGAGCATCTGCGTTCCTCGCTCTATATCGAACCCCGGCCCACGAGGGAAGGCTGCTCGAACTCGTCGCGCGGTGGAATACGGGAAATTGCGGACTGACGAAGCCTCGGGACTCGAGAAACTACCTACATCGGGGCGTCGTCCTTCTCCTCCGTGTTCTTGCGCATGCCCTAGGGATATCTTCGGATGTGCAGCGCACGCCGAAGCGGTCACCATGCGATTCACACTTGGATCGAACGCGGAACAAACGATGCGCGGCATTCTGAGAATTGCGTACAAGCTGTTGGTGAACGATCGCGCCAAGTTCGCCGCGCTCCTCGTCGGTATCACCTTCGCCGTGTTCCTGATGATCGAGATGACCTCATTGTTTGCCGGCATCCTCCTGCGCTCCTCCGCGACCGTGATCAACATCGGCGCCTCCATCTGGGTGATGGACCCGGCCGTCCAGACGGTCGCGAACACGATTCCGCTTCCGAACTACGTTCTCGATGAGGTCCGGAGTATTCCCGGCGTCAAGTACGCCGTACCGCTGTACTCCGGAAGCGCGCTCCTCAAGCTCCGCGACGGTACGTATCAGGCTGCGAACATCGTGGGCCTCGATGATACGAGCCTGGTCGGCAGTCCCCAGATGGTCGCCGGGAACATCCAGGACATCTTCGCCGAGAACGCTTTCATCGCGATCGAGGACTCCGAGTTCTACAAGCTGGAGAATCCCCACATCGGCACCGAGTTCGAGCTCAACGACCACCGCGGCAAGATCGTCGGCCTCGCCCACGTCGCCTCGAGCGCGCTGTTCGGCGTGCCGACGCTCTATACGACCTATTACCGCGCGCTGCAGTACATCCCCAACACCCGGTTCACCATCTCGTATGTCCTGGTCGAGCCGAAATCGCCCGCCGATGTCACGGCCATCAAGGATCGCGTCGCCGCCGATGGCTACCTCGCCCTGACCAAGGACGAGTTCATGAGCAAGATCTCCAACTTCTACATGTACCAGACCGGCATCGGAACCAACATGCTGCTCATGACGCTCATCAGCTTCATCGTCGGATTGTCGATCTCCGGCCAGACCTTCTACACCTTCATCCTCGAGAACATCGATCGCTTCGGGGCGCTCAAGGCAATCGGTGCGAAGTCCCGCGAGCTGGTCTCGATGATCCTGTTCCAGGCGACCTTCGTCGCCCTCACGGGCTACGGCTTCGGCGTCGGGCTGTGCACGCTCGTCATCTGGCTCGCCAAGGCGCACCTCCCCGACTACGCGGCCATCGTCACCTTCCCGAACCTGGGAATCGCCTTCGTGATGGTCGTGATCATCGCCGCCTCGTCGAGCTACTTCGGCGTGCGCAAGGTGCTCCTGATCGAGCCCTTCGACATCTTCCGGGGCTGACCATGGCAACGGCAATCGAGGCAACAGGCATCAACAAGTGGTTTGGCGAGGGAGAGGCCCGTACCCACGCCGTCAAGGACGTGAACTTCCAGGCGAGCTTCGGCGAGATGTTGTACGTCGTCGGCCCCTCCGGAAGCGGCAAGACAACCATGCTCAGCATGATCTCCGGCATTCTCCGGCCCAACTCCGGGAGCGTTGAGATCGAGGGCACGGACATCTGGAGGATGTCGGCCGACGCGCTCGCAGAGTTTCGTCTCCATAAGATCGGCTTCGTCTTTCAGGACTACCATCTCTTTCCGCGGCTCACGACGGCCGAGAACGTCGCGATCCCGCTCATTCTGCAGAACCGGGTGTGGGACGAGGCGCTCGCCGAGGCGCAGCGCGATCTTGACGTGGTTGGACTCCAGAATCGCGCGCAGCTTCCTCCCGTGAAGCTGAGCGGCGGTGAGCAGCAGCGTGTCGCAATCGCCCGCGCGATCATCAGCCGCCCCGACATCATGATCTTCGATGAGCCGACGGCCTCGCTCGACGGGGATACCGGCCGCACGATCGTTCAGTTCGTGCGTGAGCACCTGCTCTCGGACAAGCGCTGCATCGTGATCGTCACGCATGACAGCCGAATCTACGAGTTCGCCGACCGGATCCTGAAGATGGAGGACGGCAAGATGACTGGCGTTGAGCGGAGCGACTTGAATGCACAATAGAATCATCTTCCTCGCCTCAGGCCTCGGCCTGACACTCGCGCTCGTGAGCGCCTTCATCTTCAGCCAGCAACCGAAGGCGCAGCCGCCCGTTTTCAATCCCACGGCCGATCCCTACGCGAAGGGGATCTACTCCGAGGGCATGGTCGAGAGCGATCAGTCCCAAGGGGAGAACATCAATCTGTATCCCGAGGTGCCGGGCCCCATCACGCAGGTGCTCGTCGCGGAGGGACAGAGGGTATGCAAGGGTGACGCTCTCGTCACGATCGACGATTCGGTCCAGCGCGCCACGACCGAGCAATTGAAGGCCCAGGCCGAGGCGGCCCTCACGATGCTGCACGAGCTCAAAGCCGAGCCGCGCCGCGAGACCCTCGCGGTCTCCGTCGCGCAGGTCGATAACGCCCGCGCAACGCTCAAGAACGCCCGCGACCAGCTCGCGAAGGAGCGCCGCTCGTTCGAGATGGACCCCAAGTCCGTGAGCAGGAACGATCTCGACAACGCCATCAACGCCGAGCGCATCGCCGCCACCAATCTGGAAGTGGTCGAAAAGCAGTACGAGCTCACCAAGGCGGGCGCGTGGATCTACGACATCCAGAACCAGGAACGGACCTATACCTCCCTTGAGAAGTCCTATTTGTCGGCCGCGGCGCTGCTTGCGAAGTACACGATCCGGGCGCCCTCCGACGGGGTCGTGCTCGCCGTGCAGGCGACGACGGGCAGCTATGTCTCCACGCAAGGCGCCTACGACTCCTACACGCAGGGGTTCGATCCGCTCGTCGTGATGGGCAAGCCCCAGAGCCACCTCGAGGTGCGGGCATACATCGATGAGATCCTGATCCACGAGCTGCCGAACCCGGCGAAGATGCAGGCGGAGATGTTCATTCGCGGCACCAATGACCGTGTGCCGCTCACCTTCGTGCGCTTCCAGCCCTATATCTCCCCGAAGATCGAGCTCTCCGACGAGCGCCAGGAGCTGGTGGACGTGCGGGTGCTCCCGGTCATCTTCCGCTTCGAGAATCCCGCGGCGCTGCATCTTTATCCCGGACAGCTGGTCGACGTGTATGTCAAATCCGAGTGATCCCCGGCGCCGGAACGGGGCGCACCTGCTCGTGGCGGCGCTCGCCTGCGGGCTCACGTGCTGCGCAGTCGGCCCGAACTTTCAGCGCCCCGCAGCACCGCCCGGGACGCATTACGCCTCAGGGGGCGACCCGGCGGCGACCCCTGCCGCACAGGGCATCGCGCAGCGTTTCACGCCCGGTGCCGCGGTCGTCAACGATTGGTGGCGGCTCTTCGATTCCAAGCAGCTTCAGGTCATCGTCGAGGCGGCGCTCGCGCAGAACCCAGGGCTTCAAGCCGCGCAGGCGAGCCTGCGCGCGAGCGAGGACAGCCTGCGAGCCGGCTACGGAATCTTCTACCCCCAAATCCGCGCCGACGCTCAGGGGACCCGCGAGCGGTTTGCGCCCGTCGAGCTCGGAGAGAGCGCCTCCGGGAACGTATTCAACCTGTTCACACTCTCGGCCTCGGCGAGCTACGCCCTCGATCTGTTTGGCGGGGAGCGCCGGCAGCTCGAAGGCCTTGCGGCTCAGGTGGCCATACAGCGAGCGACGGAGTACGCGACCTACGTCGCGCTCCTTTCCAACATCGTGAACACCGTCATCGCCAAGGCCGCGTACCGCGCCGAGATCGATGCCACGGAGCGGCTGATCGATCTGCAGCGCGAGCAGGTGAGGCTCGCGCAGGTGCAATACGAAGCCGGCACTCAGCCCTACTCCAACGTGCTGAGCCTCGAAAGTCAGCTCGCCTCCTACGAGGCGACCATTCCTGAGCTCGAGCAGAAGCTCTCCCAGAGCGATGACCTGCTTGCGACGCTCGTCGGCCACGTGCCGGCCGACTGGAGCGCCCCTGAGATCCAGCTGAAGGATCTCAACCTGCCAAGCGAATTGCCCGTGAGCCTGCCTTCGGACCTCGTTCGTCAGCGTCCCGACATCCTGATCGCGGAGGCCACCGCGCATGCGGCAAGCGCCAACGTCGGAGTGGCCACGGCCGCGATGCTCCCGAGCGTCACCCTGAGCGGAGGCTACTCGGTGAACGGCGCGGCGACGAAGGGGCTCTTCGCATCGAACGGCCGGGCATGGAGCTTCGGGGCGGATGTGTCCGCGCCGCTGTTCGAAGGCGGCACGCTGTGGTTCAACCGCAAGGCTGCCGTCGAAAACTACCGCGAGGCGATGGCACTGTACCGGCAGACGGTCCTTGGCGCCTTCCAGCAGGTCGCCGACACGCTGCGGGCCCTCGATCACGATGCCTCAGCCCTCAACGCCGAGGACGAGGCGCTGCGTACCGCACAGCAGGCGCTGCATCTGGTTCAGACGAACTACACCGCCGGCCTCAGCACCTATCTCGACGTCCTCAACGCCGATGCACAGTACCACCAGGCGATGATCAACGACTTCCAGGCGCTCGCCGTTCGTTACCAGGACACCGTCGCCCTCTATGTCGCACTCGGTGGGGGCTGGTGGAACAGCCAACCCCCTGCGCAAGCTCCACTCGGCGCAGCTCCCCATTGAATCTCTACCCAGGAGTCCGCCCATGAAAGCACTCGTCTACCTCGGCCCCGGCAAGCGTGTCCTCGCGGATCGACCCAGGCCCGTCGTGGAGCTTGCGACCGACGCGGTCGTCAAGATCACGCACACCACGATCTGCGGGACGGACCTGCATATCCTGAAGGGCGATGTGCCCACGGTCGCCACCGGCCGGATCCTCGGACACGAGGGCGTCGGGGTGGTCGAGCAGGCCGGCTCGGCAGTGTCGAGCTTCAAGCGCGGCGACCGGGTCCTCATCTCCTGCATCACCTCGTGCGGAAAGTGCAGTTACTGCCGGCGCGGGATGTACTCGCACTGCACCGAGGGCGGCTGGATCCTCGGCAACACCATCGACGGCACGCAGGCGGAGCTCGTGCGCATTCCCTGGGCCGACACGAGCCTTTATCGACTCCCGGAGACCGCCGAGGAGGAGCCCTTCGTGATGCTGAGCGACATCCTGCCCACAGGCTACGAATGCGGCGTGCTCAACGGCAAGGTCGGTCCCGGATCCACGATCGCGATCGTCGGCGCAGGGCCCATCGGTCTCGCTGCGCTTCTCACCGCGCAGTTCTATTCACCCGCGGAGATCATCATGGTGGACGTCGATGACCACCGGCTCGGCGTTGCGAAGGAACTCGGTGCCACGCACGTCGTGAACGGCCGTGAACCCGGGGCTGGGGAGCAGGTCCTGGCCATTTCGGGTGGACGAGGCGTCGATACCGCCATCGAGGCGGTCGGCGTTCCCGAGACGTTCGAGTTCTGTCAGACGATCATCGCTCCGGGCGGAGTGATCGCAAACATCGGTGTTCACGGAAGGAGCTGCGCGCTTCACCTCGAGAGGCTCTGGTCGCAGAACATCGCGATCACGACGCGCCTGGTCGACACGGTCACCACGCCCGAGCTCATGAAGAGCGTCATCTCCGGGCGCCTGAAGCCGAGATCGCTGATCACGCACCACTTCAAGCTCACGGACATCATGAAGGCGTATGACACCTTCGGCCATGCGGCCGAGAATCGCACGCTGAAGGTGATGATCGAGAGCGCGCACGGCTGAATCACGACGGGAGTCTCTCGATGCCAGCTACCGGACGTTACATCCGCTTCTTCGACGAGATCGGGATCGACGATGTGGGCCTCGTCGGCGGCAAGAACGCCTCGCTCGGGGAGATGTACCGGCGTCTGAGCGCTCAAGGCGTGCGCATTCCGAACGGCTTTGCGATCACGGCCGACGCGTATCGCTACGTACTCGATGAAGCGCGCGCCTGGGAACCGCTGCACCAGGCGCTCGATGCGCTCACAGGCGATGACATGGAGGATCTCGCGCGACGCGGTAGGCGCGCCCGCGAGATCGTCTACGGCGCCGCTCTACCCGAGGACCTCAGGACCCAAATTCTCGCGGCCTATCACAGGCTCCGCGGGGAGTACGGGGCCGAGATGAGCCTCGCCGTGCGCAGCTCCGCCACCGCCGAGGACCTGCCCACCGCGAGCTTCGCCGGTCAGCAGGAAACCTACCTCAACGTGCATGGCGAGGAACGGCTCCTCGATGCCTGCAGGCGCTGCTTCGCGAGCCTGTTCACCGACCGCGCGATCCACTATCGCATCGATCATCAGTTCGATCATTTCAAGGTCGCACTTTCCATCGGGGTCATGAAGATGGTGCGCTCGGATCTTGCCGCGAGCGGGGTGCTGTTCACCCTCGATACCGAGACCGGGTTCCGCGACGTCGTCCTCGTGAGTGGCGCCTATGGGCTCGGGGAGAACGTCGTCCAGGGTGCTGTCGATCCCGATGAGTTCATGGTCTTCAAGCCGACGTTCAACGCCGGGCAGCGCGCGGTGCTACGCCGCACGCTCGGGAGCAAGAAGATCAAGATGGTCTACGCGGAAGGCGGGACGCGCGAGGCGACGCGCAACGTGCCGACGCCGCAGGCGGATCGTGACCGATTCTGCCTGACGGATGCCGATGTGCTCGAGCTCGCCGACTATGCGATCAAGATCGAGCGTCACTATGGGCAGAAGGCGGGGCATCCCGTTCCGATGGATATCGAGTGGGCGAAGGACGGTCTCGACCACAAGCTCTACCTCGTGCAGGCGCGGCCCGAGACCGTCGCCTCGCGCAAGGCGAGCGCACAGGTCGAGGAGTTCACGCTCGCGGGAACGGGGAAGACGCTCCTCACCGGGCGCGCAGTCGGCGCGCGCGTGGGCTCCGGGCTCGTGCACGTCATCGCAAGCGCTGCGCACCTCGCAGCCTTCAAGGCCGGCGAGGTGCTCGTGACGGATATCACGACGCCCGACTGGGAGCCGGTCATGAAGCGGGCGGCGGCCATCATCACCAATCGCGGTGGACGCGCCTGTCACGCGGCGATCGTCGCACGCGAGTTCGGCATCCCGGCGGTCGTCGGCGCGGAGGGCGCCACCGAGATACTCAAGAGCGGGGACACCGTGACGGTGAGCTGCGTCGAGGGCGATCTCGGCAAGGTCTACGCCGGGCGGATTCCCTTCGAGGCGCGCTCGACGGATGTGACGCAGATCCCGCGTCCGCGCACCAAGATCATGCTCATCCTCGGCAACCCGGACCTCGCCTTCAAGACGAGCTTTCTCCCGAACGACGGCGTCGGACTTGCGCGCACGGAGTTCATCGTCGCCAACTCCATCCGGGTTCATCCGATGGCGCTGCTGCATCCGGAGCGCATCGAGAGCGAATCCGAGCGCCAGGCTGTGCTCGCCCTCACCCGCGACTATGCACGGCCGGCGGACTTCTTCGTCGAGCGCCTCGCAGAAGGCGTGGGCACGATCGCGGCGGCCTTCTACCCCAAGCCGGTCATCGTGCGGATGTCCGACTTCAAGACGAACGAGTACGCGGGTCTTCTCGGCGGACGGGGCTTCGAGCCGCATGAGGAGAACCCGATGCTCGGATTCCGGGGGGCGGCCCGCTACGCCCACCCCGCCTATGCCGAGGGCTTCGCCCTCGAATGTGCGGCGATGAAGTACGCGCGCGAGAGAATGGGCCTCACCAATATCAAGCTGATGATCCCGTTCTGCCGCAGGATCGAGGAGGCGACACGGGTGATCGCACGCATGCGCGAGCTCGGGCTTGCACGCGGCGATCGAGGCCTCGAGATCTACGTCATGTGCGAGATCCCGAACAACGTGCTTCTCATCGATGAGTTCAGCCGGGTATTCGACGGGTTCTCGATCGGCTCGAACGACCTCACCCAGCTCACCCTCGGCGTGGACCGCGATTCCGCACTGGTTGCCTTCGACTTCGATGAGCGCGATGCTGGCGTGCTCAAGATGCTCGAGCTCGCGGTGGAGGGCTGCAGGCGCAACGGCCGCCACTCCGGCATCTGCGGCCAGGGACCCTCCGATTACCCGGAGCTCGCCGAGCACCTGGTGAGGCTCGGCATCGACTCGATCAGCTTGAATCCCGACACCGTGCTCAAGACCACGCGGCAGGTTCTCGAGATCGAGCGGCAGCTCGAAGCGACCCCGCATCGGGACGTGGCCTGGGGTCGTACTGGGAGCGCTTGAGGTGATTGAGACAGCTGCGGCGACTACGACTCGGGCGCGTGGGTGCGTGGTGGCGGTTCACGGCTCGGTCATCGATGTGGCGTTTCCAAAAGGCGAGCTGCCGGCCATCAGCGAGGCCGTTGCCATCGAATGGGATCAGGGACCTGCGCTCATCGCCGAGGTCGAGCAGCACCTCGACGCGGAACGGGTGCGCCTCGTCGTGCTCGCGGGCACCGGAGGATTGAGGCGCGGCACGCCTGCCCGGGCGCTCGGCGCGCCCATTCAGGTCCCGGTCGGAGACCCCGTCCTCGGGCGCCTCCTCAACGTGCTCGGGGAACCCTGCGATCGCGGCCCGGCTCTGCCTGCGCAGGTGAGGCGGCTCCCCATTCACGCTCCCGCGCCCGCCCTCACTCTTCAGGGCGGCACGCGCGAGCGCTTCCACACCGGGATCAAAGTCATCGATCTGCTGGCACCGCTCATCAAGGGCGGCAAGGGCGCGATGTTCGGCGGTGCCGGCGTCGGCAAGACGGTGCTCATCATGGAGCTCATCCGCACGACCGTGGAACGCCACTCAGGGATCTCCGTGTTCGCGGGGATCGGCGAGCGCTCGCGCGAAGGCCACGAGCTGCTCCTCGAGCTGCGCGAGTCCGGCGTGCTCGCGCGCACCGCACTCGTATTCGGCCAGATGAACGAGCCCCCGGGGGCGCGCTGGCGCGCGGGCCTCACCGCGCTCGCGATCGCCGAGCACTTCCGCGACAGCGCGCACGAAAACGTGCTGCTGCTCATCGACAACGTCTACCGCCTGGTACAGGCGGGCGCGGAGGTGTCCGGCCTGCTCGGCCGGCTGCCCTCGCGCGTCGGCTACCAGCCGACGCTCGCGAGCGAGGTGGCCGAGCTCGAGGAGCGAATCGCCTCGGTCGCCGGGGCCGCGATCACCTCGATCCAGGCCGTCTACGTCCCGGCGGACGACTTCACCGACCCTGCGGTCGCGGAGATCTTCAGCCACCTCGACTCCTCGATCGTGCTCTCGCGCGAGATGGCGAGCGAGGGGATGTATCCCGCCGTCGATCCCCTCGCCTCCTCCTCGAGCCTCCTCGATCCGCGTCTCGTCGGCGAGGATCACTTCCTGACGGCGCAGGCCGTGCGCAGGATCATCGCGCACTACCGTGAGCTCGAGGAGGTGATCGCCCTTCTCGGCATCGAGGAGCTTTCGCAGGCCGACCGGATCGCCGTCAAGCGCGCACGGCTCTTGATGCGGTTTCTGACGCAACCGTTCATGGTGACCGCGCCCTTCACCGGCAAGCCCGGCCGCTCGGTCGAGCTCGCGGCGACGATCTCGGGGTGCCGTGCCATTCTCGAGGGCGCGGCCGACGATTGGGCCGAAAGCTCGCTCTACATGATCGGTGACCTCGATGAGGCGCGGGAGCGAGAAATGCACGCGAAAGCGAGCGCCTCATGAGACTGCTGATCACAACGCCGCTCGGAACCGTCGTGGACGCGCGGAACGTCATGCACGTGCGGGCCGAGGACGAGACGGGCGCCTTCGGTCTGCTCGCGGGATACACGCTCTTCGTGACGGTGCTCGCGGTCTCGGTGATGAGCTGGCGCGATCGGCAGGGTACCGAGCACTATGTGGCAGTGCGTGGGGGGATGCTCGAGATGCGGGGCGGCGACCTCGTGGCCGTCGCGACCCCCGAGGCGGTCGCGGGTGATGATCTGCGGCTGCTCGAGTCGGACGTCCTCGCGCGCTTTCGGCGGCAGCACGAAGCCGAGCAAGCGGCGCGCGTCGATGCGCAGAGACTGCACCTGGCGGCGATCCGGCAGATCATTCGCCTCTTGAGGCCTGAGCATGACCGGGCGCTCCCATGACCGAGCCGCACCCCCGTCCACGGGACACCCCGCTCGATCAAGCGGTGCGCACGCAACGCGAGCGTCGCTTGCGCGGGCAACGCGAGGCGCGCCGCTCGATCGGCCGAGACCTCGCGATGGCCGGCGCCATCGGCTGGACGATCGTGGTACCGACACTTCTCGGCGTCTTCGGCGGCCGCTGGCTCGATCGGAAGTTTCACAGTGGCATCTTCTGGACGCTCGGGTTGCTCGTCGCGGGACTCGCCCTCGGCTGCTCCCTCGCGTGGCAGAGGTTGGGTCGCGAATGACACATCCCGGCTCCTTCGAGTGGGCGCTCGCGGCCGCTTTCGCCGGCGGCGGGATCGCCCTCGGCTCGTGCTATTTCACCGTGCTGCGGCGGTCCCTCGCGGCGCGGGGAATGCGCGCGCTCACCTTGATGCTGGGGCGGATGGCGGCCGCCGTCGCCTTCTTCGCGCTTGCCGCGCGCTTCGGCGCTGTGCCGCTCCTCGCCTCGCTTCTCGGGTTTCTCCTGGCGCGGCTCCTCGCATTGCGAGCGGCCCGGGAGGCCTCGTGATCCCCTCTCCGCTCGCGAGCGCCGTCGTCTTTCACCTGGGCCCGGTGCCCATCACGCGGCCGGTCGTGACGACTTGGGTGATCATGGGAGTGCTCGGCGCGGGCTCGTGGCTCTCGACACGCCGGCTCTCTTTACACCCCGATCGCCGTCAGCTCGCACTCGAGCTTCTCGTGACCGGCATCGACTCGCAGATCGAGTCGGTGGTCTCCAAGCGCGCGCGGCCGCTCCTGCCGCTCCTCGGGACACTCTTCGTCTATCTCCTCGCGGCCAATCTCGCCGGGCTCTTCCCCGGCGTCGAGGCTCCGACCGCCAAGATCGAGACGCCCGCGGCGCTTGCCCTCATCGTGTTCTTCGCCGTCCACTACTTCGGGGTGCGCGCACATGGGCTTCTCGGGTATCTGAAGAGCTTCGCCGAGCCCAAGCTCATCATGCTCCCTCTCAACCTGCTCTCCGAGGTGACCCGAACGTTCTCGCTCATGGTGCGCCTCTTCGGCAACGTCATGAGCGGGGAGTTTCTCATCGGACTCGTGCTCGCCCTCGCCGGACTCCTCGTGCCGGTTCCGCTCATGGCCCTCGAGGCGCTCATCGGCGTGGTTCAAGCGTACATCTTCTCCGTTCTCGCAACCGTCTTCATCGGCGCTGCCGCCGGCAGTCTCAATCAAACCTGAGGAAACCACCATGGACGCCAAGACCATCAGCATCATCGGCGCGGCCGTTGCCGTGTCGATCGGATCGATCGGCCCGGCGCTTGCCGAGGGCCGCTCGGTCGCGGCGGCGATGGATGCGATCGCGCGCCAGCCAGAAGCCTCCGGCACGCTCTCCCGCACCCTCTTCGTCGGACTCGCGATGATCGAGACGATGGCGATCTATTGCCTGGTCATCGCGCTGCTGCTGCTGTTCGCAAATCCCCTCGTCTGATTCTCATGCACCTCGACGGATACACGCTCGCCCTGCAGACGGTGAACTTCGCCGTTCTGGTGTGGCTGCTGCACCGCGTCCTGTACCGGCCCGTGCTGCGCATGGTCGACGCGCGCCGGGCGCAGATCGACGGCCAATACGAGGCCGCTCGAAAGGCGGCGGCAGCGGCGAAAGAGCAGCTCACCGCGATCGCCGCCGAGCGCGCCTCGATCGCCGCCGAGCGGGCAGGAGCCCTGGCAGGGGCGGCGGCCGAGGCGGATGCCCTCAAGCGTGCTCGGCGCGCGACGGCCGAACACGAGTCTGCGGCGCTGCTCGATGCGGCGCGCAAGACGCTCGCATCCGAGCGCGAGCAGGCGCTCGAGGCCCTTGAGCGCGCCGCGCTCTCTCTCGCCACCGGTTTCCTCGCAAGGCTGCTCACGGGCCTTCCACAAGAGGCTCAAGCCGACGGCTGGCTCGAGCGTATCGAACGCCACCTCGCATCGCTCCCCGCAGGCGAGCGGGGGAGCTTGTCGCACCAGCTCTGCGACACGACCCCCCTCACCGTCGTCACCGCCTCGGCTCTCGCGCCGCAGAGCCTCGAGGTCTGGCGAGCGAAGCTCGCCAGCGCGGTGGGCAGCGATGCCATCACCTTCGCCGTCGATCCGGCGCTCGGCGCGGGGGCGGAGCTGCACTTTCCCGGTGCCGTGCTCGCCTTCTCGCTGAGAAGCGCGATTGAGAGGCTTCAGAGTGAGCTCGGTACCGCCCATCCCTCCTGAGTCTTGCGCCCATGCCTACCCTCTCCGATGACCTGCGCGACTGGACCGTACGGAGCCGCGAGCGCATCGGCCATATGCCGATCGCGCCGTGCCTCGAGGCTATTGGACGGGTCGCCCGGGTGGGAGATGGCGTCGTGACCGTGACCGGCCTTCCCGATACGCGGCTCGACGAGCTCCTGGTCTTCGAGCACGGCGCACGTGGCCTTGCGGTCGATCTCGGTCCTGAGGCGATCGGCTGTGTGCTGCTCGGCGATGCGGCCGCGGTCGCCGCGGGCAGTCTCGTTCGCGGCACGGGCGAGGTGGCTCGGGTACCGGTCGGTGATGCGCTCCTGGGCCGCGTGGTCGATGGGCTCGGCGTGCCACTCGACGGCGGTGAGCCCATCCGCAGCGAGACGCTCTCCCCCATCGAGCAGCCGGCGCCTGCGATCGTCGACCGGGCTCCCGTGAACCGGCCGCTTGCGACCGGACTGCTCGTCGTCGATGCGACCTTACCGCTCGGGCGGGGTCAGCGCGAGCTCATCATCGGCGACCGTGGCACCGGAAAGACCGCGATCGCACTGGACACCATCATCAATCAGCGTACGAGTGATGTGATCTGTCTCTACGCCGCGATCGGCCAGAAGGCCTCCTCCGTCGCCGAGGTGATCGAGGCGGTACGCCGCTATGGCGTGCCCGAGCGCTGCGTGTTCGTCGTCGCCGAGGCCGATGCCCCGCCCGGGCTTCAGTGGGTCACCCCTTACGCCGCCTGCACGATGGCCGAGCACTTCATGGTACGCGGCCGCGACGTGCTCCTCGTCATCGATGACCTCACCAAGCACGCAGCGGTCTACCGGCAGATCTCACTGCTCCTGCGCCGCCCGCCCGGACGCGAGGCCTATCCCGGCGACATCTTCTACATCCATTCGCGGCTTCTCGAGCGTTGCGCGAAGCTCGCACCCGAGCGCGGCGGCGGCTCGATTACCGCGCTTCCGATCGCCGAGACCCAGGCCGGAAACCTGAGCGCCTACATTCCCACCAACCTCATCTCCATCACCGATGGGCAGATCTACCTCGATCCGCACCTGTTCTACGAGAATCAGAAGCCGGCAATCGAGGTGGGCAAGAGCGTCTCGCGCGTGGGCGGGAAGGCCCAGGCCCCGGTCCTGAAGCCCTTCTCGGACAGCTTGCGCCTCGAGTACGCCCAGTTTCTCGAGCTCGAGGTCTTCACGCGCTTCGGGACCCTGGTCGATGAGCGCACCCGCAGGGTCATCGAGCATGGGCGGCGCATCCGCGCCGTGCTCGGGCAGCCCCAATTCGCACCGGCCTCGCTCGCCATCGAGGTGGCCCTGCTGCTCGCACTCGCCGAGCGCTTGCTCGATGGCCTCCCGCTCGAATCGATCGAGCCTTTCCGCTCGCGTCTCGGCGCCTGGCTTACCGAGCGCTGCCCCGAAGTCCTGACCCTCGACGATAAATCACCGCCACTCACCGAGGAGCTGCATGCGCGCCTGAAAGCGGCCCTCACGGCCCTCGCCGAGTCGCTCCGTGCGCCTCGGGGCTCCGCCAGCCCCGATCCGCCGGGACCTGCCCCATGCGCTTAGCCGATATCGAGGCACGGCTCGCGAGTCTCCAGGAGCTCGATCACATCGTCGGCGCCATGCGTTCACTCGCGAGCATGAGAGTGCTCGAGGCCGAGCACGCACTCGCCGGTGTTCGCGCATACGCGAGCACGCTCGCGACCGCCATCACCGATGCGCTGCTGCTCATGCCGGAGTACTCAACGCCCCGGACTCCTGCCCGCGCCCGTCGGGCGGTCGTGCTGTGCATGAGCGAGCAGGGGTTGGTCGGCGGCTTCAACGAGCGGCTGCTCGAGGCTGCCGCAAGCACGCTCGCGCCCGAGGACGCGCTCCTCATTCTCGGCGCTCGGGGCAGCGTGCTCGCCGCGGGGCGCGGCTGGCAGGCCGTCGCGACGATCGCGGCGCCGACGCGTCTTGCGAGCGTTCCCGAGGCGGTGCAGCGCCTGGTGAGCGCGCTCTACGGACTGATCGCCCGCGGGCAGGTCGGGCGCGCAGAGGTAGCTTTCGTGCGCACGGAGCGCGGCGTCGCACCGCGAATCGAGACCCGGGCGCTCTTCCCGCTTGCGCTGCCGCGCGCCACGGGCGCCGCAGCGAGATTGCCGCCGCATCACAATCTCGCGCCCGCGCTACTTCTCGAGAAGCTGACTGCAGAATACGTCTTCGCCTTGCTCACGGAGGCCGCAACCGAATCACTCGCGAGCGAGAATGCTGCACGCTTCAAAGCCATGGAGGCGGCCGCAGACCATCTCTCGCAGAAGCTCAAGGAGCTCGGGCAGCAAGCCCGGCAGGCCCATCAGGAGGAGGTGACGACGGAGCTTCTCGATGTGGTGGCCGGCGCCGAGGCGATTCCCGCAGATCAGGGGTATCATGGAGGCTTTGGGGTCAGGTGACATCGCACTCACATGCTCTCTCCGGAGCTGCTAGGGAAGGTCCTCGAGTCCGCGCCTGACGCCATCGTGGTCGTCGATCCAGCGGGGACCATCGTCTTCGCGAGCCGGCAGGTCGAGCCCCTGTTCGGCTACTCCGCCGAGGAGCTTTCCGGCAGCAGCATCGAGCGATTGCTCCCCGAGCGGTTCCGAGGCGCTCACCTCGGCCATCGTCGCGGCTACAGTCGTAATGCGCGCATTCGTCCAATGGGAGTGGACCTCGATCTTTTCGCGCTGCGTAGGGACGGCACGGAGCTCCCGGTCGAGATCAGCCTGAGTCCGATCGAGGACGGCGAGCGGCTGCTCGTTGCCGCGGCCATTCGTGATGTGACGGAACGCAAGCGGATCCAGACCGCCCTCACCCAGGCACGCGAGGAGGCGGACCGCGCCAATCAGGCCAAGAGCCGGTTTCTCGCGACGGCGAGCCATGACTTGCGCCAGCCCCTGCAGACCCTCTCGCTCCTCAACGGGACATTGTTGAGAGTCACGACGGACCGCACGGCGACCGATGCCGTCGTCCAGCAAGGCCACGCGGTCGAAGCGATGTCGCGCCTCATGGAGGCCCTCCTCGACATCAGCAAGCTCGAGTCGGGCGCAATCCGTCCCGACCCGACCGACTTCAAGGTGGCCGCTTTGTTCGAGGAGCTGCGCAGCGAATTTGCGAGCATCGCCGCGAGCAAGGGCCTGGAGCTGCACGTGGACCCCGCGGAGCATTACGTGCACTCCGACCCCTCACTCGTCGGTCAGATCCTGCGCAACCTCGTCTCGAATGCCATCAAGTACACCCGCAGGGGCGCCGTCGAGCTGCGCTCCCTGGTTCGTTCCACCGAGGTGCGCCTGGAGGTCGCCGACACCGGCATCGGCATCCCTTCCGATCAGCTGCCGTACATCTATGATGAGTTCTATCAGATCGGTGTGGCGACCAACACCACGCGAGAGGGCTATGGGCTCGGCCTCAGCATCGTTCACCGGCTGGTGACACTGCTCGGCCTGAAGCTCGAGGTTCGCTCCGAGGTCGGGCGCGGGTCGGTGTTCACGCTGTCGCTGCCGGCCGGAAGCGACAAGCCGGCGACGAGCAGCGCGCCGCGAACCGGCGCTGTCGCCCCAACGCTGCGGCCCTCGGCCGCACCCCTGGTGCTGCTCGTCGATGACGACGCGGGCGTGCGCAAGGCGACCGCCATGCTGCTCAAGGTCGAGGGCTATCGCGTCATCGCCGCGGCCTCACTCGCCGAGGCGGTGAAGAGCGCGCGGGAGAGTCCGGGCATCAATCTTCTGATCACCGACTATCACCTGGAAGGTGGCGAGACGGGTGTCGATGTGATTGCTGCCGTGCGCGGGGCTGTCGGCGCGGGTCTCGGGGCGGTCCTCGTGACCGGGGACACCTCCTCCACCATCCGGCATCTCGAGCCCGATGCGCGCATTCGCGTCGCGAGCAAGCCCATCAACGCCGACGAGCTCCTGGGCATCGTGAAGGGGCTCGCATCCCAGGCAGGGAACGCCGCGCCATAGGTAGTTTCCCTCGGCGGCGCACGCAGAGCTACGCATGGCGCCGGTCCCATCCGATGCGCGAGGATGGCTCGACGATCCGAGAGGAGTCGAGCCCGTGAAAGCCATCCGCCGCATTCTGGTCGCCGTCAAAGATCCGCACGCAGCCTCGCCCGCCGTTGCCAAGGCTGCGCGGCTTGCCAAGGCGTGCGGTGCTCGCCTGCGACTCTTCCATGCGCTTGTGGAACCCGTGTATCTCGAGCTCTACAGCTTCAACGGCGCGAGCCCGAACGCCCTCGAGCACGAACGGTATCGAGCCGCAGTCGTGAAGCTCGAGGCTTTGGCAAGCGCACTGCGACCGCTCAAGATCCGGGTGAGTACATCGGTCGAGTGGGATTTTCCGGCGCACGAAGCAGTCCTGCGTGCGGCCCGGGATTTCGCCGCCGACCTCATCGTCGCGGATGCTCACCCGGTGGCTCATCATGCACCCTGGCTCCTCCGGTTCACGGACTGGGAGCTGCTGCGCCAGAGCTCGGCGCCGGTGCTCCTGGTGAAGAGCTCCAAGCCCTACCGGCGGCCGCGCGTCCTCGCCGCCGTCGACCCCTCGCACGCGTTCGCAAAGCCGCTCAAGCTCGATGAGGAGATCCTGCGTGTGGGCTCGGCGGTGGCCGAGGCCCTGCACGGCGCACTCCATGCCGTGTACGCCTACAACCCCATTCCGATGGACCTCACGCCCTCCGGGGCGGGCGTCGGCGAATTCATCACAGTGGCGCAGCTCGAAATTGCCGCTCACGCGAAAGCCACCCTTGATCGCGCCGTACGCAGGCTCCATGTGCCCCCCGGGCGGCGCCATCTGGTCGGCAGGCACCCCACGGACGCGATCGTGGAGGCGGCGCGCAAGACCGGAAGTGGCATCGTTGTCATGGGTGCCATCTCCCGCTCTGGACTCAAGCGCCTCGTCATTGGGAATACGGCCGAGCGTGTGCTCGACCAGCTCGCCTGTGACGTCCTCATCGTGAAGCCGAAGGAATTTCACACTCGCATCAGGCGAGAGGTGCGCGGACCGCAGCTCCTGGCACCGCCGCTGCCCGGCCTCTGAAGGAGCTCACGTGCGAACGCGCGCGAGCGTCTTCTCGAGCGCATCCGCGTCCGTGGGATCCACCTCGAACGAATCGATTCCCTCATCCGCAGTGACAGGCTCACGGTGGCCCATCTGCCAATCGAGCACCGTCCGGTCGGCTTCGGAGGCATCCCTGCGCGCGGTGATCCGCGCCCGCAGCACCGCCGGTGGTGCCTCGCAGCTCGCCAGGTGCAGTGGCACTCCGAGGCGGCGCGCGAGCTCGGCGAATCGCGCCCGCTGCGACCGCCGCAGGAATGTCGCATCGACGATCGCCGTGTAGCCCCCGGCGAGTGCGTCCTCGGCCGCGCCCGCGAGATCGCGGTAGACGGCCTCGCTCGCCTTGGGGGTGTAGAGCCCGGTCGCGAGCCCCGAGTGTGACGGTGCCAGCGCATCCAGCCCCGCACGTCGCTTGCGCTCGACGTCCGATCGCAGATGGACGGCATTGAGGCGCGGTGCGAGCAGGCGCGCGAGCCAGGTCTTGCCAGAGGCGGAAAGACCGGACATGAGCAGTAGCACGGGGCGCTCCAGATCTCCATTGAAAGAGTCCCGGGCGCACTCGAGGAGTGCGGCGTGCTCTTCGCGCAGTCTATCGCGCTCGGCGGCCTCTGCTTGATCGGAGGCGGCGATGCCCGCGACCTTCGCCCGCACCAGCGCCCGGTGCCCCTGATAGAGTCTGAGAACGCGGCAGGCGCGATAGTCGGCGCTCTCGGCGAGGTAGCCACTGCGGAACGCGTGTGCCCGCACGGGCCGGCCGCGAGCGAGCAGGTCGCTCGAGAGCAGCGCAACCTCGTCGGCCACATCGATCCAGCGCAGCGCCGGGTCGAATTCCAGGCAGTCGAAGGCGATGAGGCGCGACCCGATGCGCACGACATTGCGGCTGTGGAGGTCTCCGTGGCATTCGCGAATGCGACCCGCCGCACGCCGGGCGGTCATCACGGACGCCACAGTCGCAAGCCTGTCCGCGAGCGCGCCTCGCAAGGCAAGGACCTGCTCACGACGATCGAAGACCGCGCTCGCCTCGGCACACTCCTCGAGGTTGCGCACCATGAGCGCACGCACCTCCGACGGGCGTCCCCAGGACTCAGCCTCGGGAGCGACCGGAAGCCGCGCGTGAATGGCGGCGAGCTCACGCCCGAAAGCCTCGAGCTCGGCGGGCCCGATGCGCCGGGTCTCGAGCAGCCGGTCGAGCTCCTCGGCATGGTCGAACCTGCGCATCCGTACCGCGTACTCGAAAGCCGGTCCCTTTCCTCCGATCCTCGCCGCACCTTCGACGCGCACGATCGGTGAGACCTCGAGGTACAGCTCCGGCGCAAAGCGCCGATTGAGTCGCAGCTCCTCCTCGCACAGGAAGCGTCTGCGCTCCGCGGCGCGCTGGTCAATGAACGGATAGCACACCGGTCGCTTGATCTTGTAGGCGAACTCCCCGGCGAGCAGCACCCAGGAGATGTGCGTCTCGATGAGCTCGATGCGCTCGGCGGGGTGCGGATAGGCGTGTGGATTGAGCAGACTGGCCAATGACTCCGGCAACCGTGGACTCATCCCAGCCGTCCCGCGAGTGCCGTCGCGCCCGGTGTCCGCGGGTCTGACATAATGCGGCTCCTTAAATATACGCGGTCTCTACGCGTATGCGCTCGGGGGCCCCGTGCCCGTGGTACGCGAGCCTAGGTTGCTGGAAGCGGCCGCCCGCGGTCACTAGTCCGGAAGAGCGATCATCTGCGCACCGCGCGGCGCGCGTGCGACGGTGCTCTGGAAATTGCGCGGTTTCACGATGAGCACGTCGCAGCGCAGACGATCGAGGACGCGCTCAGCGGTATTGCCGGCCATCAACCGTTGCAGGCCCGCTCGCGATATCGTCCCGAGCGCAACGATGCTGCTACCAAGCTCGCCCGCGACTTCCTCGATCGCTTTGACCACGTGTGCAGGCACGACATGCTGCCGCCTCCGGGGAATACCGCTCCAGCGCAACAGCTCCGTGAGCCCTGCGGCGGCATTCCAGGCCTCGTTCGCCGCCTTTAGCCGGCGCACACCCTCCCTGGAGAATCGCTCGGCTTCCCGAATTCGCGGGAAGGGTTGCTTGCGACCCGCGATCGCTGCCTTCGGGTCCGCCGGCGTGTAGGCTCGGAGCGCGTGCAACGGGCCGTGAAGGCCTGCGGCGACGGTCGAGGCGTACCTGAGGATCTCCTCGTCGAGACTCGCGGGCTTGCCGCCCGCACGCGTCGGATCGAATGCCGCAAGGACCTTCGGCCGCCGGTACCGCCGCCGGCTCTTGATGAGCAGCACGGGAATCGTGGACTTGCGCAGCAGCTCCCAGTCGGTAAACCGCAGCAGCCAGGGCGCCGGGTGGGCGCCCGCGTGGCAATCGGCGACGATCAGATCCGCTTCAAACCGGGCGGCCTCCCGGATGATCGACTCGCACGGCGGAAAGTCCCAGCGCACCGCGGTCGAGGTCTTGACGCCGCGACGGCGCAGGCGCTCCGCGAGTGTTTCGAGGTGCTTGCGATACCAGTCGCAGCGATCCTGCTCGATGTCCGGATACACCTCGGCAATGGCACCCGCGGCGTCGATGTAGAGCGGATCGGCGATCCCATGGAAGAGTCGAACCTCCGCGCCGAGGCCCAGGGCGAGCTGCCCGGTCTTATCGATGGCCACGTGCGACCTCGCCCGCGGGTCCTTGACGGCTAGCAGAATGCGATGAATGGCGTACATGGAGCGAATCGTGCCAAAGCCTCCGGCGGCGCGCAGTTCGGAGATTCAACGAGGGCGCTGCGAGAAGTACCTAGGGCCGGCTTCTGCGCTGCCTCAGATCGCCGGTCCGAGACCGAGCAAGCGCTCGAGTTTGCGGTCGTTCCCGTAGAGATCCTCGAAGAAGAGCACATCGCCCTATAGGCGCACGTCGAACTCCGGTCACTGCTGATGACCGAGAATCGAGACCACCTCGATCAGCGTGGTCGTGAGCTGCGTGAGCAGGTCGTCGACCGAAATCAGCCCGATGGGCCGGTCGTCCTTCGAAACGACGGGGGCGCGCCGCACGCCCCGCGCGCACATATGGGCGATCGCCCCCTCCACCGATTCGTGCTCATCGAGCACCAGCGGCTTGCGCGTCATGACCTCCCCGGCACTCAGCCGGGAAAGATCGGCCGCACGCTCGAGCTGTGCGCGGACGATATCCCGGTCGGTAATGATTCCGACGAGGCGGGGATGGGATTCGCCCCCGGAGGTCACCATGATCGAGCCCACGCGCTCATCACGCATGCGGATCGCGACTTGCGCGAGTGTTGCGCTGGTAGGAACCACAACGACCCGGTGTCCGCAGAGAGCCCCGACGTTCATTCCCGCCTCCTTCGTGAGTCGCCGACTCATTTCGCCACGCTCCGGTGCCGTGGACCATCCGTAGGATTGCGGATGCGATCGAGGGACGACGTGGGCTATTCATAGCATCCAAGCTCTCGCCTTGCGCGACCCAGGAGTTCTCGTATGAAAGTCGGAGAGGTCTGCACACGCGGCGTCCATGTCGTTGAGCCGGGCCGAGCGCTCGCTGAGGCGGCCCGGGAGATGTGCCAGCACCACATCGGTGCGCTGCTCGTCGTCGAACCCGGCGATGCCAAGCGTCGCCCCATCGGGATCCTGACCGACCGGGACGTCCTGCTCGGGCAGCTCGCACGGTCGGCGGATCTGTTCTGCCTGACCGTCGGGGACGTGATGACCCGCGATCCCCTCGCGGTTCACGTGGACATGAGCATCCGCAGCGCGATCCAGACGCTCAACGCGATGAGCGTTCGGCGAGCGCCGGTGCTGGATCGGGACGGCGCGCTCATCGGCATCGTCACGCTCGATGATCTCCTGCCGGTCGTCTGCTCCGAGCTCGCGGCGATCGGACGGTTCCTTGCGTCCCAAGCCAAGGCCGAGAGCGATACCCGTGCACCCCCGTAGATCTTGCGGCGCTACACAGCCTCGAGCACCAGGGGCTGCAGATCGAGCGTCAGCTCCACAATGCCCGCCTCCCGATGCCTCGCCCGGAAACCCTTGGCGGCGGCCAGCCGCAGCATCGCGACGTTTTCGCCCAACACTTCCCCCTTCATGCATCGGGTTCCGCGCGCACGACAGTAGCGGATCAGCTTCTCCAGAAGCAGACCCCCGAGGCCCTGATGCTTCAAGTCCGAGCGCACGAGCACGGCGAATTCCGCCTCGATGTTGTCCGCATCCGTGGCTGCGCGGGCGACACCCAGGGTCTCATCGGCCCCGTCCAGACCGGGTGCCACGGCGATGAAGGCCATCTGCCGCTCATAGTCGATTTGGGTCAGGTACGCGAGATCCCGCGCCGGGACGTCCCGCAGGGTGCTGAAGAATCGCGTACGTAGATCCTCCCGTGTGACGCGCGCGAGAAACCTGCGGTGCTGCTCGAAGTCCTCGGGACGAATCGGGCGCAGGAGCAGGTGCAGACCGTTGTGCTCCGCGCTCTCCTCGAGTTCGCGCGGATAAGGCCGAATCGCAAATCGCTCCGTTGCGCGAAAGGACGTCGCTCGAATGGCGATGCGCGCGTCGAGCGCGAGGACTCCATGCTCATCGGTCAACAGCGGATTGATGTCGAGCTCGATCACCTCCGGGAGATCCGCCGTGAGCTGCGCAATCTTGATGAGAGTCTGCTCGAGGGCAGCGAGGTCTGCGGGCGGGCGGTCGCGGTAGCCCGTGAGGAGGCGGTGGACCCGGGTCTGGGATATGAGATCTCGCGCAAGCACCGTGTTGAGCGGGGGCAGTGCGAGCGCCCGATCCCCGATGACCTCGACCGCCGTGCCGCCCTGCCCAAACAAGATCGTCGGTCCGAAGGTAGCATCGAGCGCCATGCCCACGATGAGCTCGTGGGCACCCACGCGCCGGATCATCTTCTGTACCGTGAACCCTTCTATGTGAGCTGCCGGCTTGAGCTTTCGGCAGCGCTCGAGCATGGCGGCGGCGGCGTGCTGAAGGTCTGCGACACTTTCGAGGTCGAGCGCCACACCGCCCACGTCGGACTTGTGCGAGATGTCCGGCGAGAGAATCTTGAGGGCAACGGGATAGCCGATGCTCGAGGCAGCCTCCGCCAGCTTGCCTACCTCGCGAGCGATCCGCGTCTCGACCGCCGGAATGTCGTAGGCAGCCAGCACGTCTTTGGACTCCGGCTCCGTGAGAACGCTACGGCCCTCGGCCAGGACGCGGGCCACAATGGCGCGCGCTGCGGCAGCGTCAGGTCTGCTCCCTCCGGGAATCGAGGCGGGCACCTCGAGAAGAAGCGCCTGGCTCTCGTGGTAGCGCACCACGTGCATCAGGGCTCCGACGGCTTCCTCGGGGGTCGAATACACCGGAACGGTATCGCGATTCCGGACGGCTGCTCGCGTCTTCACCCTCCCACTCCCCATCCAACACGCCAGTGCCGGCCTGCGCGCCTGCGCGAGAAGCGGCAGACAGGCCGTCGCAACCTCCGACACGGAGGAAACCGCCGTCGGTGCGTGGATGAGGAGCGTCGCATCGACCTCCGGGTCCTCGAGCACCGCGCCGAGCGCGGCGACGTAGCGCTCGGGTCTCGCATCACCGCCGATGTCGAGCGGGTTTTCTGCCGGCTGCGAGCTCGAAAGAATCGCCTGCAGTTTCTGCCCCGTTTGGGTTCCGAAGCGCGCGAGTTGACCGCCGCCGCGGATCAGGGCATCGGTCGCGAGCACACCGAGGCCCCCTCCGTTGCTGACGATGCCGAGTCGCGGCCCGCGGTAGGTCTCGAGGTGCGAGAGAATCTCCGCCGCATCGAACAGCTCGCGCGTGGTCTCCACCCGCAGCACGCCTGCACGGCGAAACGCCGCTTCGTAGACGGCATCCGCCCCGGCGAGGGCCCCGGTGTGCGAGTGTGCCGCGCGGGCAGCCTCGCGTGTCCTGCCCGCTTTCACGACGATGACCGGCTTGTTGCGGGCGGCGGCGCGGGCCGCCGACATGAACTTGCGCGCAGCGGTGATCGACTCGATGTAGAGCAGGATGGCGCGCGTCTTGAGATCCGTCGCCAGGTAGTCGAGCAGATCACCGAAGTCCACGTCGGAGGCATTGCCGAGCGACACGAAATGCGAGAAGCCGATCTGCCGGGTGGATGCCCAGTCGAGCATGGCCGTCGTGAGCGCACCCGACTGCGCAACGAACGCGAGGCTCCCGGGCTTGGCGCCGACGTGCGCGAAGCTTGCGTTGAGCCCGATCCCGGGAACCAGGAGACCGATGCAATTGGGGCCCAGGATCCGCAGCGTGTACGTGCCTGCCGCCTCGAGCATCGCGCTCGTGAGCGTCTGCCCCGTCCCGGTCTTCTCGTCGAGGCCGGCGCTGATCACGACCGCCGCACGGGTTCCGCGCGCACCGAGCTCGCCGATCAGTGCGGGAATGCCTGGCGCCGGCGTGCACACCACTGCCAGATCGGGCACGGCAGGCAGGTCCGCGACCGTTCGATAGGCCCGAATGCCGGCGACCGCCGGATGCTTGAGATTGACCGGCCACACCGGTCCTGCAAAGCCTCCCTGCAGCAGATTTCGCATCGCGGTCGCACCGACGCTGTGCGCCCGGTCGGACGCTCCGATCAGCGCCACGGACTTTGGGTTGAGCAGATATTCGAGGTTGCGCCGGCTCATGGGAGGGTCGCCATCGGCAGGCAAATCTACCGGCTCGGCGCGGCGGCCGAATTCGTAGAACTCCCTAGTAGCACGGCCCGCCAAATTCCCTCGGCGGTGCTCGCATCCTGCCCGCGCGGTACGGAAGATACCTAGCGACTCAGGGCGCAGAATCGGCGATAGTGGCATGCATGACTGCCCCGCCAGGCCCCTTTCAACCGGCTCCACCGCCCCTGATCCACCCTCGCGCCGCCGACGGGACGAGCGAGCTCGGCAGCGACTCGGGGGCCCTGCACGGGCGGATGCTGCGCGTCGCACGTCTCGCCACGATCGGGGAAATGGCTGCCGGCGTCGCTCATGAGCTCAATCAGCCTCTCACCGCGATTGCCAACTACGCCAACGCCTGCGAACGCCTCCTCGCACGCCCCAATGCCGACCTGACGGACGTACGCCAGGCTTTACGCGAGATCGCCTCACAGGCGGTACGCGCCGGGGAGATCCTGCGCCGCCTGCGCACGCTCGCTCGCAGTCAGCCGATCGAGCGGGTTTCCGCCGACATCAACTCCGTCATCACCGAGATTCTCCAGCTCATGCAGAGTGACGCTCACGTTCACGGTGCGCAACTGCTCCTCGAGCTCGCAGATGGCCTGCCTCCCGTCTCGATCGACCGCGTGCAGATTCAGCACGTCATCCTGAACCTGGTCCGCAACGGCCTGGAAGCCCTCGCCGCAAAGCGCCCCGACTCACCGCAAGTCAAGATCGGCTCCCGCGACTCCGGCAACGGCGTCGAGGTGAGCGTGTGCGACAATGGTCCGGGCCTGGCGCCACAGACGCTCGAACGCGTGTTCGACCCCTTCTTCTCAACCAAAGACAGCGGAACCGGGCTCGGCCTACCGAGCAGCCACACGATCGTACGCGCCCACGGGGGAACGCTTGGTTACCGAGCCAACGAGCCGAACGGCGCGTGCTTTTACGTCCTGCTTCCAGCCGAGGAGGCGACGGAGTAACCCATGAAAGAGCACCCGCCCACGGTCTTCGTCGTGGATGACGACGAAGCCGTGCGAAATTCACTGCGATTTCTGCTCAAGTCGGTCGGGTTGCCGACACAGATGTTTTCCTCTGCAACGGAGTTCCTGCAGGGCTACCGGCCGAGTCACCCGGGTTGCCTGGTTCTCGATGTCCGCATGCCGGCCATGAGCGGCCTGGAGCTGCAGCAGCAGCTGAACCTGCTCGGCGCGACCATTCCGGTCGTCTTCATCACCGGCCACGGCGACATTCCCATGGCCGTTGAAGCGATGCAACACGGAGCATTCGACTTCCTGCAGAAGCCATTTCGCGACCAGGATCTGATCGATCGTATCCAGAAGGCCCTCGTCAAGGATGCCAAGACGCGCACGGCCCTCAATGAACACGAGCGCATCCGTCGACGGCTCGAGTCGCTGACGCCGCGGGAGCGCGAGGTGATGGAGCTCATGACCAAGGGGAAGCCCAACAAGATCATGGCTGCCGACCTCGGTGTCAGCCAGCGCACCGTCGAGATCCACCGCGCACGTGTCATGGAGAAAAGCGGCGCCGGGTCCCTGGCGCAGCTCGTGCGGATGGTCATAGACCTCGGGCCCCAACGCCCGGAGCTCTGATCGCAGCGCCTTCCCTACACGACGTGCAATCGTGCAAACAGCAGCGACTTGATAGCGTCGAGCAGTAGTGCAAAAAGCGCCGCTGCCAGGACGACCGCTCCAATGGCCGACCAAGGCAGCGCATGCATCAGGAAGCCGGTTGCGGCGAACAGCGCGATGATCGAGACATCGATGACCGACGAAAGAAGAACCCATAGGCTCGGCCACGAGCTCCAAAGATGCCGGCGATCGCGTACCACGTAGAAAATCGCCTGGCTGCAGCAGACCAACGTGACGGCGGCCAGGGTGCGCAGCCCCTCACCAGCAGCCAGCCCAAAGTGGACGCCGGTGAGGAGTATGGCAACACAGAACGCTAGACCGCAGGTACCGAGAACGGCCGCCGCGACGGTCACGCGCCCGATCCGCCAGACGTTCGGCTGCAGCGAAGGACGCACTCGATCAGTCGTCGCGGACATCGCCAGAAAGTCCCCGCCAATCATCAGCAGCACCATGAGCATGGGAGTGAGAATGGCGTGTCCGGTGATGAAGAGCCCGACGGTCAAGAACAGCATCTGATTGATCTTGGTCGTGACCGAGCGCAGCGTGTAGGTCAGGATGCGTTGATAGGTAACCCGCCCGGCGCGAACCGCCTCGACGATCCCGGCCAGCCCGGCCTGAGTGAGCACGATGCCGGCAGCCGACTTGGCCACATCGGTCGCGGTCGAGACGGCGATGCCCATCTGTGCCTGCCGTAAAGCCGGCGCATCGTTCGCGCCATCGCCGCACATCCCGACGGTGCGTCCGCTCGCCTGGAATGCCCGAACGATATGGAATTTGTCTTCGGGAAAGACTCCGGCGAACACCGAGAACTGACCAGGCTCGATGCGTTCTGGAAGCGGCCCGGCAGGACAGATCGGCCCCTCGAGACCCACGGCTCGCGCCACCACGCTCGCGGTTGGTGGCGCATCGCCGGTGACCATCACGGTGCGAACTCCCAGGTGCTCGAGCTCCGCAATCAATGGCCTTGCATCCGGCCGCGGCGGATCACTGAGGGCAACGAGGCCGGCCCAGGTCAGCGGCGGATGGGTACCTGCGGCAATCCCCAGGACTCGATATCCCTGAGTTTCGAGGCCGCTCCGGGCGGCCGCAGCATCTGCCGTCGGCGGCGCCAGCTGCGCGATCCGGGCAAAAGCGCCCTTCGCGATGCGCAGCGGTTTGCCGTCGAGGTCTCGCGCGTCGGCCTCGGACATCTTCTGGGCGGGGTCGAAAGGCACGAAGCGCGTGCGCTCCGGCAGTCCCTGCGCAGGGGTGCGCGCTGCGGCTGCACGGATGGCGGCATCCACGGGATCTGTTCCAGCGTCGGCGCTGGCGAGCGCCGCGAGCCCCAGCACACGCGTCTCGTCGAATCCGGGGCAGGCGTGAACCGCGGTGACTGCAAGGGCGTTCTGTGTCAGCGTGCCGGTCTTGTCCGAACAGAGCACATCCAGGGTCGCGGCCTCGTCAACTGCCGACAGACGCGTGGGCAGCACTCCGCGAGCGGCCAGCTCTTGGGCGGCGATCGCAGAGGCCAGCGTGAATGTCGCCGGGAGTGCCACGGGAATCGCCGCCAGCACGGCCGTCAGCACCAGCGGAATCATCTCCGCACCAGCCATCCCGTTCGCGGTGGCGTAGGCGAGTTGCACGCACACCAGGGCAGCGCTGAAGGCAGCGAGATTTCGGACCACCCTCAGAACCGCCTGTTGCTGAGAACTGCGGCCGTGAGCGACACGCACGAGCTCCGCGGTCCTGCCGAACTTGGTACGCTCGCCGGTCGCCGTGACCTCGGCGACGGCTTCGCCGCGACGCACCAGCGAGCCCGCGTAGGTGCGCGCGCCGCGGCAAGCTTCGATCGGCAGCGACTCCCCCGTGAGCATGGATTGATCGAGGAGGACGCTCCCATCGAGTAGACGGACATCGGCCGGCACGATACCCCCGAGCGTGAGTTTCACGGTGTCCCCTGGCACGAGCTCACTTGCCGCGAGGGTCTGCCAGAGGCCGTCTCGCCGAACGACCGCGAGCAACGCGAGTTGCGACTTCAGGGTATCGAGGGTTGCGCGGGCGCGCTGTTCCTGAACGAGCCCGAGTGCGGCGTTGAACACGAGCAGCACCGCGATCACCAGCGCCTCCACGTACTCCTGCAACATGAATTGCAGCAGGATGGCCACTTCGAGCATCCAGGGAACCGGCGCCCAGAATTTCGCGAGCAGCCGCCGCACGGCTGCCGGCTCGGTCTGCGCCACGGCGTTCGAGCCGCACTGCTCCCGCCGCTGCCGGACCTCCTCGCTCGTGAGTCCCGAGTCCCGCAAGCTCGTCAATCGATTGCACTCCACGGCTGGCGCTCCAGGTCGATCTCAGAGATACGGCGACACGAGCCAGCACATCGCATTACGGATACGGGGAAGCAATCGCACCCCCTCACCGCCCTGGCTGAGTGCCGGCGCCGCGCGCTCGCGATCGGCGACGAAGTTCGAAAGCATGCCGCAGAAGTCGCGGTCATACACCTCGACGGCAATTTCGAAGTTCAATCGTAAGCTTCGAGTGTCGACGTTTACCGAGCCGATATGGGCATAGCGCCCATCGACGATGAAGAGTTTGGCGTGCGAGAACGGTGGCTCCTGCAGGTGAACGCGCACACCATGGGCGACCAGTGCGGGGATCCAGTGCAGGGTCGCCCAGTCGATGTAGCGCAGATTGCTCCGCCGCGGCAGCACGATCGAGACCTCGACGCCGCGCAGCGCCGCAGCCTCCAGCGCAGCGACGAGCTCGAGGGGCGGAACGAAATACGGGGTCATGATCTGCACGCGCCGACTGGCGCCGGCAAGCGCACTCAGGAGGATCAGGAGAAGCTTGTCCACATCCTGATCCGGTCCGCCGGTGATGACCCGGCATACGCTCTGCCCCGCCGCCGGTGTCTCGGCGGGCAGCGCGAGTGGCTCGCGGCTGGCGAACCGCCAGTCCTCGGAGAAGGCCGCCGCGAGCTGCGCGACCACGGGTCCGCGCAGAGAAAAGTGAATGTCCGTCATGCGCCGGCCGGTCCCGCCGCCCACTTCCCGGCCGCCGAGATTCATGCCGCCGATGAAGGCGAGATTGCCGTCCACGACCAGGATCTTGCGATGATTGCGACAATTGAGCGAAAGGTTCGGCGGAATCAGTCGCGGCGGCAGAAAACGCGCGGCTTTTACCCCCGCGCGACGCAAAATCGGCACGACGTGCGGCCAGTCGTACCACTCCCCGATCCCATCCACGAGCACCCTGACCTGTACGCCGCGCCCAAGGGCTCGGGAGAGGCTCGCGACGAACTCGAGCCCGATGGGGTCGGTCTGAAAGATGTACGTTGCCAGCCAGACCGACTCGCGCGCGGCCGCGATGGCTTCCAGCATCCGCGGAAAGGCCAGCTCACCGTTGTGCAGCGGCTCGATGCAGTTGCCGGGTGCGAGCGGCCTGCGCGTAAGCGCATCGCCGGTGCGCACCTGGGGGACCAGGTCCGACCATTCCCCGGTGCTGTCGAAGAACGTGGGAACCCCTGGCGGACGCGGCGGAACGGAATTCTGTGGCCGGCGCACGCGGTTGATGCCCAAAAGCCAATACAGCAGGGGGCCTACATAGGGCACAAAGCAGCACACCGCCATCCAACTCAAGGCGCTGCGTGGGTCGGGCTTGGTGAGCAGCGCATGCAGTGCGGCGGCACAGGAGGTAAGCCCGTAGCCCAGTAGAAAAATCCAGCTGGTTAAGCCCTGCGTGTGCAATTAACAGGACTCGGGTCCAGGATCGCTGGCGACGCTTGCCCCCGGTGTCGCGGCCATGAGCGACATGGTAATGCAAAATTAGAAAGTCACCTATGTTTGAATGCCACGTGTCCTTGGTCCCGACGCAATCCACGTGCTCGCGGCATCACTCCGTCCCGAGGAGTGGGTCCTCGACGGCGCCGGATTCCTATCGATTGACCTGATACTTTTACCGCGCTTCAGGCAAAATGACACGCCAGGTCGTCCCGGGAGATGCACGTGCCCTCCGCTGTCCCGCAATCGGTCACCGCCCAACTGACTAGCGCGGCCATCTTTCTCGTGGTGACGATCAAGCCCGGAGAGGACAATCGAGCCGCCGCGCATGCGTTGTGCGGCGATCTCCCGGCGCTTTTGCGCGCGGTCGGCACCCGTGATCTCGAGGGGCGCCTGTCCTGTGTCATGGCATTCGGCTCCGATGCATGGGATCGACTCTTCGGGACACCGAGGCCGAAGGACTTGCACCCCTTTCGCGAGATCCACGGCCGCCATCACGCCGTCTCGACACCGGGGGATGTCCTGTTCCACATCCGTTCCACACGCATGGATCTGTGCTTCGAATTGGCGACGCAGATCATGTCCCGAATCGGCCGCGCCGTCGCTGTTGCTGACGAAGTGCACGGCTTCAGTTATTTCGATGGCCGAGACCTGATCGGCTTCGTCGACGGGACCGAGAACCCGCTGGGACAGGCGGCTCTCGATGCCACCTTGATCGGCGACGAGGACGTAGATTTTGCGGGCGGAAGCTACGTGATCGTCCAGAAGTACTTACACGATCTCACGCGATGGACTGCACTTCCCACGGAAGAGCAGGAGAAGATCATAGGCCGCACCAAGCTCTCCGACATCGAGCTCGATGATTCCGTGAAGCCCACCTGCGCCCACAACGCGCTCACGACGATCGTCGAAGACGGCAAGCAATTGGAAATCGTGCGCGACAACATGCCGTTCGGCGATGCCGGAAAGGGCGAATTCGGCACCTATTTCATTGGCTATGCCCGCTCCCCGCACCGGATCGAGCAAATGCTCGAGAACATGTTCATCGGCCGGCCCCCCGGCAATTATGACCGGCTGTTGGATTTCAGCCGCGCCGTGACCGGTACGCTCTTCTTCGTTCCGTCGGCCACGATGCTGGAAGATGCTGCCGCCGGGCAGGCCGTCCCATCGCCCACGGAGCGCGAGGTCAAGGACAAGCCTGGAGCGCGGGCGCGCGGCTCCGATGGGTCACTCGGAATCGGTTCCCTTAAGAGAGAGGCAGAACATGAATAACCTGCATCGAGAGCTGGCGCCCGTCTCCGATAAGGCCTGGGCTCAGATCGAACAAGAGGCATCCCGTACGCTCAAGCGCCACTTGGCCGCACGGCGTGTGGTGGATGTAGCCGGTCCCAAGGGTCCGGAGCTCTCAGCCATCGGCACGGGCCACCTCCGGCAGATCCCATCACCTGCCGACGGTATTCAGGCGAGCCAACGTGAGGCAAAGGCGCTGGTCGAGCTCCGCGTTCCGTTCGAGCTCACGCGTCAGGCGATCGATGACGTGGAGCGCGGTGCGACCGACTCGAACTGGGAGCCGGTGAAGGAGGCGGCGCGAAGGATCGCCTTCGCCGAGGATCGCGCCGTTTTCGACGGCTGCGCGCCTGCCGGAATTCAAGGCGTTCGTCAGGGATGCAGCAATCCTGCAGTGCCACTCCCACCCAATGTGAGCGGGTACTCGGGCGCGGTGGCAAAGGCCGTGATGCAATTGCGCCTCGCAGGTGTCGATGGACCCTACGCGCTCGTGCTCGGCGCGGAGGCGTATACGGCCGCGAGCGGAGGGAACGAGGACGGCTATCCGGTTCTTCGACACATCGAGCGCGTCATCGATGGAGAGATCGTCTGGGCGCCCGCCATCGAAGGGGGCTTCGTGGTAACGACCCGTGGCGGTGATTTTGAGTTGGACATCGGCCAGGACATCTCGATCGGCTACTCGAGCCACTCCAAGGCGACGGTCGAGCTGTACCTGCAAGAGACCTTCACGTTCCGTCTACTGACCACCGAGGCCGCCGTGGTGCTCACACGGGAGAAGAAGTAGGAGTCGTGCGAACCACATCAAGCGGTATTGGACTCCGCGCATGCGACAATAAGCTCGATGCGGATGTCACCACGTAGATCGCTTCCAGGCCCGCGCGTGACCCGGCGGGTCCGCCCGCTACAGTTGCTCCCGGACTGTTACCACATCGATACCGCATCGATACTCGGGTCTCGATAGACTCATCAGGCGTCCTCTCGGAATCGCTGCGACTCTTAGGCGGGGTTCCAGCATAGCGATGCCGCAGGAAGTGCAATCCATGGCAGGAGATAAGGCACATGACGATCGAGCGTCTGTTTGTCGAACATCCTCGCAGCCTCGGTAAGACTTACTTGCAGCACCTTCGTGAGGCGCTCACGTTTGGGGCGGTAATGGTGGCTGCGGGCGCCGCGTGCATGCTGCACGCTCTGGTGCCTGCCCTGTTCCCACGCACCGGAAGCAGCGCCGTCAGTCGGCTCTATGAACAGATGGTGCTGCGCCGTTCACCTCATACGCGGGCTGATGCTACCGCCGCGTGACGCGCATCTACGCACGACGAGAGCCGGGATGAGACCGCGAACTGTCGCGATCGTTGGCGCTGGTTTCAGCGGCACCATCGTCGCCGTCAACTTGCTGCGGCGCTCTCGTGCGCCCCTGAGGATCGTACTGATAGACCGAGGACAGTTGGGGCGCGGCGCCGCTTACGCACGAAGGGACCATCCCTATCTCCTCAACGTCCCCGCGGGCCGCATGTCCGCGAGCTCGAGCGATCCACTCGAGTTCCTCACCTTCGTGCGGGGCCGAAATCCGTGTGCGACGGCCGAGGGCTTTCTTCCGCGCGAGCTCTACGGGGACTACCTCGAATCGCTCCTACACGCCTCTGAGCTCGCTGCGGCGCCTTGCGTGGAACTCGAGCGCCTGCAGGGGGAAGTCGAACGCGTGGACCGCACGCGCGAGGGTGCCAGCCTCGATGTGCAGTTTACCAACCACCATCGGATCCGGGCGGACGAGGTAGTGCTCGCCCTCGGTAATCCGCCACCCGCGGGTATCCCGGGCACGCAGGCGCTTCACGGGTTTCCGCGATACGCCGAAGATCCCTGGAGCAGGGCAGCGGTCTTTCGTCCCGGAGAGACGGTGCTCCTCATCGGGACGGGCCTCACGATGGCCGATATCACCGTGGCAGGCACGCGTGCAGCCGCCGGCAAGGCCGTCGTGCACGCCATCTCGCGGCACGGACTGATGCCCACCTCCCAGCGCGACTTCCGCCCGGGTCCAGGGGTCGCGGACGCCCTGCCCACGCTGCGTGCCGCCGCGCTTTCTGTGCGCCGCGTGCTCCGCGTGAGCCGCAAACTGGCGGCTGACATTGAGCGTGCAGGCGGCGACTGGCGCGAAGCGATGAATATTCTGCGAAATGCCGCGCCGGAGCTCTGGCAGCGCATGCCCCCGCGGGAGCGGCGACGGTTCCTGAGGCACCTGCGCGCACGCTGGGACGTGCTCCGGCACCGGCTGCCGAAGGAAACGCTCGATACACTCGATGAGCTGCGGGCTCGCGGGCAGCTTCACGTGCACGCGGGCAAAGTCGTTGCCTGCAAGCCGATTGGTGAACAGATGCTCGTTCACTGGCACGCCCGGGGCGAGGAGCGCCTACAGACTCTACGCGTCGATCGCATCATCAACTGCACGGGACCGGACTACGATGCCCGGCGCAACCGCGACCCCCTCCTCCGCTCGCTGCTTTCCGAAGGGATGGCCGTCGCCGATGAACTCCACCTGGGGTTGAAGACTGGCGAGTTTGGCGCGCTGATCGATGCGAGCGGTCAGGTGTCGCGAGCGCTCTACTACATCGGTCCCATGCTCCGCGCAGATCACTGGGAGACGACGGCGGTGCCGGAGCTTCGCAGACATGCCGAGCTGCTTGCCCAGCATCTCCTCGCCCCGCTCGTGCTCACCAGCGCGGTACGCGAGGCCGCTGTGCGGTAAGCGGCACCCCGGGCCGTGCGCGCTCCCCAACTTCAGCCTCTATGTCCGCGAGCCGGAGGATCTCGCTGAGAGAGCGAAATCGGCAGGTGGCTTCTGCGCGAGCAGCTGCTCGATCTTCGCAGTGAACTCCGCCTTCAGCTCGCGATTGAACTTGCCGCTTGCGGGGGAGGCGAATCCCGCGTGGACTCCCTTGACGCGCCCGTCCCGTCCGATGAAGACCGTGGCGGGCCAGGTATTGAGGTTGACGAGCTCCGGAACCTTCTCCCACATCTCCTCGGGAGCTCCGGCGATCAAGTACGTGTACTTCACGCCGTACTGCTTCACGAACGCCCGTTCCCGTGCGAGGGTCGCTTGCTGCTCGGGCTCCTCGAAGTCGAGCGCGACGATCGCGAGGCCTTTGTTGCGGTACTTCTTGTCGAGCTGCACGAGGTATTGCGCTTCATCGTGGCAATTCGGGCACCACGTTCCAGTCACGATGGCGAGCACGACCTTGCCCTTGAAGCGCGGGTCATCGCTCGAGACCCTCTTGCCGTTCACGTCCGGAAAATCGAACGTGAACCTCTGGTTGGGATCGCGGGCAGTGGTATGGGCATCGTAGTCGTCGGGCTGTGGAAGACCCTTCGCGCGCGCCACGGCGTCCCGATAGGCGATGAGCACGGGAGCATAGCGGCCGTCGGCGATTGCATCGGTGTAGGCGCCGCCTCCCTGGCTCGCCGCCCGCCCTGGTCGCTCGACGCTCTGATGGATCTCGAGCGTACCGTCGGCGCGCTCCGAGACGACGATGACGCCGGGGCGCGACCCGTCGAAGTGGCTCAGCACCCATTTGCTACCGTCATAGGTGCCGCTGTAGGCGCCGGTATCGCCGTCGACACGGAGGATCGCCGCCTCGACGTCCGCCCCATGCTGCCGCACGATGAATCGGAAGGCCTTCTCGCCCTTCGAGGAAGGCGTTTCGAGCGGGATTACCCAGGACCCCGCAATGGACGGTGCGTCCTTCGGCGCTGCGGCCGGTGCTACGTAACGAGTTGCCTCGAACGCATACTGCGCGCTGATGCCCCGCCCCTCCGAGACGACGGTTCCCGTCAGCCGTCCGTCCTTCAGGATTGCCGTGATCGTCGTGAGGTAATGCTCGATATTGAGCACCAGCTTGTCGTCGGAGAAAGAGGCGCTCGTCGTTCCGTCGTAGGGCTCGAACCCGTCGTACAGGGTGCCCCTGAGGGTCGGTCCCGATCCTGAGATGTCGAGCCGGAATGGAATCACGACTCCGTTCCGCGTAAGCGTTGCGTTCCAGCGGCCGTCGACCGCCTCTCCCGGTGCCGACCGCGCGGGGAACGCGGACGCCGCGACCCCCGCGAGAACAACTGCGAGACCTGTGCTTTTCCAGAACGTGCTCATGCTGGTACACCTCGTATGGATCATTTCCAAAGCGGTTCACCCGCGCGTATAGGAGCGCGTGAGCGCTGCCGCAACGGCGATGTGATGGGAGTGTGCGTAGCGCGACCATTCCTCCGGAAGTCCGGCCTTGGTCGCGAGCAGAATCTCGAGAATCGCCCGGCGATCCGTAGCGGAAAGTCCCGTGAAATCCGCGCTTCGATCCTCGCCGCTCAGAATCTCGAACAGCCGATGGTAGATGTAGTCCTTGGCCGGCTGCGGCATCGCCTCGAAGTCATCGGAGTAGATGAGGTAGCTGCACGGATACCGGAAGAGCCGCACGCCAAGGTCGAAGTCTCGAAGTGAGCGCCCTTTCGCGTCCCGGGGCCCGCGCGCGGCGAACTCCCGCGCGAACTGCGAACTCGCCGAGAGATGCTCGGCGGCAACGTCTGCGAGAGAGGCCTCGTTCGAGAAGAGCATGTACCGCAGCAGCTGCTCGGCGGGCCGTTCGAACTGCTGCCTCACCCAGGAGGCAGCATCCCCGCCCCGTGCGCCGCCCGCGCCGTGTGCCTGAGAATAAAGGGCAAGCCTCGTCCTGTAGTTGGTGAGCGTGATGAGGTTGTGCATCTGGGTTTGATGGGCGAGCACCAGGAGCGCAACCACATCGCTCCCGGGCGCGAGGTAGGCCGAGGGGTCGAACCGGTGGGCCGGCGACACGAGTTTGATCGCAGCGGCTGGCGCGGTTGAAGAGGCAAGGCCCGATGGCCCGGCCGCCGGATCGACGACCGCGTTGCCCATGTGCGGCTCGCCGCCCGTAAGGCCGGTAACGTACCACCCGCCCCATCGCTCACCGAGCGGGCTCTCCTGATCGGTGATGAACGAGCGGCTTCCCGCGAGCAGCGTGCCCCCGGCGGTCGGATAAACCGATCGCAGCAGGACCCCCGGAATACCCCGTGTTCCCGCGGCGATGTGGCACTGGGTGCAATCGAGCTCGGCGCGCTGGAATCGCGGATGCTCTACCCGGCGCTCATCGAGGAGGTAGAAGATTGCGCCCTGCATGGGATCGAAGGAAACGACTTCGATCGCCTTCCCCTCGTGGACGGAGCCGATATAAACGTCATCGTTGAAGTACAGAGCCCGCGGATGCTCGGGCGAGATCTTCGTGTACTGAAAACTGGTCTTCGAAAAGACCAGGGTCTGCGAGTCGATCGGCACATCGAGCAGCTGCAGTACCGACCTCAAGTAACCGTGATCCGGCGCGTACGTAAGGCTCGCCCGGCCCTCCTCGAGGCGCTGCTCGAGTTTCGCGACCGGATCGCTGAGCGGCGCCGTCCGGTAGTAGATCGGCGCGTCGCTAAAGGGGATGTAGCCCTGGTTGCGCACGGCGATCTGGGCGTTTGCCCGGACGGCCGCGCAGAGGAGGATCGCCAGCCCGATGATGACCCGGAGCTCACGCACCGCTCAGCACCTCGATCGGCACGGCGAGATGAATCGTCGTCGGTGGCTCGCATTCCCGTCCGTTGCAGGTTTGGAAGCGAACGCTCACCGGCAGCTGGTATCTTCCCGCGCCCACCCCGGCATTCAGGTGCAGGGGCAGGCGCAGCGTGAACGACCCCGCGTAGAATTGCGTCTCGAGATTGAAACTCGGGTCATATCGGCGCTGCGCAGCGCTTCCCGTCGGCGCATCGGCCGCCCGCGCAATCGGGTTCTCATCGAGCTTCACGCGCAGCGCCGTGGGCCCCCCGGGCCGCTGCACGAGCGCATAGACGTGCCAGCCGGGCTGCACCTCGGCGGCAATCGCGACGGTCGCACGGGCTCCCGGCTTCACCGCGGCACTCGAGGCGAGCCCTGCCGTCCATCGAACCGTCTGGGTGGGCGACTGGGTCCGGCCGGTCCCGCAGATCAGCGCACCCAGGACGAACACAAATGCGTACCGCGGAACTTTCATGTGACCCCACCTCCGCTCATCGCTGGGTCAGCGCCGCCCCGTCCGGCTCGAAGACGGGCGGGTCCGACTCCCCCTGGTGGCAGCTGCCGCAACTCGCGTTCACCGCATAACGCGGGTCGCCGAGCTGCGCGAGGTATTTCCCGTTGATGTCGTTCAGCATCGTGATCATGAGGCGCGCAGTCGCCTTCGCGGGCTTCTCGTCCGAGGCGTAATCGAGCCGACCGGTGCGCTCATCCTCGGCATGGCAGTAGCTGCACGAGACGCCGAGCGCCTCGCGATAGCGCTCCATCAGATTCTTGAGGGCGGCCGCCGAGATATCCCGCGGCAATACCTTGAGGTTCCTCGGATGCGCGTACGCGAGTTCGGCACTCCGATCCTGGTCGTGCGACGCCCAGGCAAATCCGAGGCTCAGGAGAGCACAACCGGCGAACACGGCCATTCCACGGCAAGCGCGCATGTGCAAATCCTATCCGCAGAGCGCCGCTCTCCAGAAATGACGAATTTGAATGTCCTAATGAAAGTTTGAAACGCGAGGAGCCGGTGACAAAGCGGTCACACTTCGCGGTCCAGGAACGCTCCTCGCGCGCGCGCCACCACCGCGCTCATGAATTTCCGTTGGGTCCCGAATCGCAAACGCAATTTCACCATCGGTGTCGGTCCCGGCATCATCGCCCGCAGTTCGATCGATGCTCCGAAGTTCCCATCACGTGCACGGTCGACGCAAATCAATCCCATGAACAACCATAACGGGCGTAACTATGATCGATCATTCGGTGGGGCCTCTTCGCACGATACACGGAGTGTCCCTTCCATTGCCTTTGATTGCGGCAGGAGTGATGTTGCTCCTCACTTCGGCTCTTAGGGCACAAACGCCTCCGCCGGCAGCCAGCTCCACGGTGATAGCGGCGCCCTCCGAGGAGGACCAGGAAGTCATCGTCACCGGCACGCGCGTGAAGGGTCTGGAGGCGGCGCAAAGCCCGGCACCCATTCAGGTCATCGGCGGCACGGAGCTTCAGAACACCGGCCAGCCCACGCTGATCGATGCGCTGGCACAGCTAGTGCCGTCCTTCGTCGCGCAGAGCTTCGGCGGTGATCTCGGCAACACGACGCTGCAGGCGCGGCTCTACGGACTGAGTCCGAACCACGTCTTGATCCTCGTCAACGGCAAGCGTCGCCATACCACGGCGAACCTCGCGATCGATCCGGGACCGTATCAGGGCGGCGCGGGAGCCGATCTCAACTTCATTCCCATCGACGCGGTGGATCACATCGAGGTCCTCACCCAGGGGGCCGCGGCGCAGTACGGTTCGGACGCCATCGCGGGAGTCATTAACATCATCCTCAAATCGAACTCCTCTGGCGGCACGGCGGATGCGACGTACGGCGGGTACTTCGACGGCGGCGGCGATACCACCAAGGTCGGCGCGAACGCCGGCTTCGAGCCGGTCAGCGATTCCTATTTCAACGTCACCGCACAAGACTACAATCACGGGCACACGGATCAGGGCGACATCGATCCCCGTGTGACCGATCCGGCGAACATCGATCCTGCCGATGGCGGGACCTATCCGCTCACCAACATGCCCCTCGCGCCGGGTTACCCGTATCTCAACCTGATCGACGGCGACGCCGAAGTGCATTCCAAGCTCGTCGAGTACAACGCCGGCTTCAGTCCGGGAGACGGCGTGCAGATCTACAGCTTCGGCACCTACGGATACAAGAACGACGCCTCGTACGAGAATTACCGTCCCCCCAACATCGTCTACTACACCGATCCCACGACCGGAGTGACCAGCTATCCGTTCCCGTACGGCTTCAGTCCTCTCGAGCAGGGTATCGAGAACGACTTCCAGCTCACCGGCGGGGTCAAGGGAGCCCTGTCCGATTGGGGCTGGGACGTCGCGACCGAGTACGGCGAGGATCATTACGGCGTCTACACCATCGATTCCAGCAATCCGCAGCTCTACATCGATACCGGCGCTTCACCGACGAACTTCTACGATGGAAAGTTCATCACCACTCAGTGGACGACGACGCTCGACGTGACTCGCGATCTCGAGGTGGGGTTGTCGCATCCGCTGACCGTCGCATTCGGCGGGGAATACCGGCGCGAGACGTTCCAGATCGGATCGGGCGATCAGTCCTCCTACGTCGATGGCGGCGCGGCCTCCTTCCCCGGCTTCGCCCCGTACAACGAGACCCTGGCCTCTCGCAAGGTCTATGCCGGATATCTCGATGTCGCCGTCGAGCCGCTCGAGAGCCTTCGGTTCGATGCCGCCGGCAGGTTCGAGAACTACAGTGACTTCGGCAACGCGACCGTCTACAAATTCACCGGGCGCTGGGACGCAACGCAACAGTTCGCCGTGCGTGGCACGGTCAGCACGGGCTTTCGAGCCCCCACGCTCGCAGAGGAACACTATACGGCCGTCAACGTGTCTCCGAGCAGCGCCTTCGGGCAGCTCGCGCCGAATGGGCCGGGTGCCTCGCTCCTCGGTCTGGGCGACGGCCTCAAGCCCGAGAAGTCCACCAACGAGAGTCTGGGACTCGTGGTTCGGCCCCTGGAGAGCCTGTCCGTCACCCTCGATGCGTATCAGATCCAGGTGGATGACCGGATCGTTGGCGCGGGACCGTTCTTCGGTCAGATCTACGGCACGCCCTACCCGGGGGCGGGGGATATCAATCTCGCGATCGCCGAAAGCGGCCTGAGCATAAACCCGGCAATCCTCGCCACCGGAACGACGGGGATCGAGATCTTCACGAACGGCATAAACACCCGAACCCGAGGTTTGGATCTCGCGCTAGACAGCCCGAGCGACTATGCCTTCGGACATATCGACTGGTCGATCCGAGGCACCTACAACTACACGTCGGTCACCCACGAGATCGCATCCCCGCCCGAGCTCGGCGGACAGCCGCTCTTCGGGCCGACGACTCTCTCCGATCTCACCACCGCATCTCCGCGGCTCGTGCTGAATTTCGGCGCGCACTGGACGGTGAGCCAGTTCTACGTCGATGTGCACGAGATCCTCTATGGCCCGAGCTCCGAGTGGGACAACGACGATGGCGACAACACGACGGGCATTCCGGTCTACTACAAGGACACGATCGGCACCATTCCGACCACCAACCTCGAGCTGGGGGTGCATCTCACCAAGGTGGTGACCTTCGCCATCGGAGCCACCAATGTCTTCAACCGCTACCCCAATCAGATCAACCCCTACCTCACCGCTGCGTACGATGCCTACGCCGATAACGCAGGTGTGCTGAAGTATCCCGACTTCGCTCCATTCGGGATAGATGGGGGCTTCTATTACGCGCGGCTGAACCTTACGTTCTGATTCGAGAGGGGCACCAAGGATGAGATCATTCATGCGAAATGGAACGTACGCGGCCATTGCGTTGCTGCCGATCGCAACGGCACTGCCGGCCCTCGCCCACCATTCATTCTCCGCCGAGTTCGACGACAGCAAGCCCGTGCGCCTCGTCGGAACGATCATCAGGATCGAATGGACGAACCCTCATTCCTACTTCTATCTCGACGTCGCCAGCCCGAGAGGCATCGTCTCGAGCTGGGCGTGCGAAAGCGGCAATCCCGGAGCGCTCTCGCGCCGGGGCTGGAAGCGCGGGGATATCAAGCTTGGCGACAAGCTCATCGTCGATGGGTTTCTCGCCAAGGACGGATCGCATCTCATCGATGCGAGGCGGGTCACTCTGCCCGATGGAAGGCGCGTCTACGGAGGATCACCCGGCGACGGTGGCCCCCAAGAGCAGCCTGGCGGCTCCCGATAGGCGGGAAACCGATGATGCCGCCGCTGCTCGAGCTGTGCACCCGCCTGTACGACTCGCCCGTTGGAGTGTACATCCGGGAGTCCGACAACTTGTTCTCCGTCATCGAGACGGTACACGTGCTCGGCATTGGGCTCGCGGTGGGCACGATCGCTCTCGTGGACCTGAGGCTGCTCGGCTGGGTCCTGGTGGTCGTGCCCGTACGGGCAGTCGTCAGCCCGCTCGTCAGGCTGGCGTGGGTCGGCTTCGCCGTGATGCTCTCGAGCGGAGCGCTGCTCTTCTGGGCGGAGGCGGCCA
>JASHUC010000256.1 GCA_030040235.1 Gammaproteobacteria bacterium
CCGCTCGCGGGAATTCCCTGCTCGATCTCGAGCGCTACAATGATGCCATTGCGGACTTCAACGCCGCATTGGCTCTCGATCCCAAGGATGCCACGACCCTCGCCGATCGCGGTATCTCCTACGCATATGAGCACGATGTGGCCGATTCAGATCGGGACCTGACCACCGCATATGGGATCGATCCCCACAACGAGTACGTCTTTCACGGCCACGGGCTTCTCGCGATGGACGCGAAGAACTATGGAGCAGCCGTCACTGCATTTAGCGAAGCTTTGGAGATTGATCCGAAGGACGTGTTTGCCCTGCAGATGAGGGCCGCTTCCGATCTACAGCTGAGCGACCAACACGCCGCGCTGGCGGATATCAATGGGGCTATCAAGCTCGCTCCAAAGCAGGCCCATCTGTACTGGTATCGGGCGATGACGATGCGCAGGCTGCAAATGAAACGGGCGGCCATGCAGCAGCCCCAGTTGCTCCTCAAGGCGGATCCCGGAGACGCTACGGCCTATCAGGTGGCTAGCCAGATCTATGGGATGCTTGGGGATGCGGAACGGGCGAAAGCGGCGCTTGACCGCTCAATCCAAATCAAACCGACACAGGCTGCCTATCTAGCCCGCGCACTGCATCGACCCAGCACCGACGTGGTTGGTCGACGGGCCGATCTGGAGGCAGCAGTGCGCATGGACCCCGATTCGGCGCCGGTTCTGAAACTGCTGGCCGAGGCAGATTCCGATGACAGGGCTTACGCTGAGGCCGTGTCCGCAGCGACTCATGCCATGAGTATCTCAGGGGAAACACCGGAGCTGCTCGCGATCCGCGGCGTAGGCCATATCATGACCGGGCAGCTCAAGCTGGGAGAGCAAGACCTCGCAGAAGTGGCTGCGAAGAGTCAACATGCTGCGGAATTGAATGATGCCTGCTGGCGGCTCGCGACCGCGAACGTGGACCTCAGATCGGCGCTGACTCTGTGCGATGCCGCAGTCGCCAAGGGCCGCGGACCGGCGAGGGCCGACTACTTCGCCAGTCGCGGGTTCGTGCTTTCGCGGCTTGGCCGATGCAAGGAGGCTATCGCCTCGTACAACTCGGCGCTGGCAATCAAACCGTTGCACCCCTTGTCTCTCTACGGCCGAGGCATTTGTGAGTCGCGGACGGGGGACAAACGGGATGCCACGCAGGACATGCACGACGGCCAGGTTTTCTCCGAAGGGGCAGTGGCCGTGCAGTTCAAGCGCTACGGCGTAAGCCCATGAGAAGCCGGCCATAGATGACCGCTGCAACCATGATCCCGTATCCACAAATCAATCCCGTCGCCTTCTCGGTCGGCCCGCTGGCGGTCCGCTGGTACGGGCTGATGTACCTCGTGGCCTTTGGCGGCGCCTGGTTTCTGGGCCGACGGCGTGCCGCTCAGCCGGGATCGACATGGAAGGCGAATGACGTCGATGACCTGCTCTTCTTCGGAGCCATCGGCGTCATCCTCGGTGGGCGCATCGGCTGGGTGCTCCTCTACGGGTTCGAATATGAGCTCTCCGACCCGCTGCGCGCGTTTCGTATCTGGGAAGGCGGCATGTCGTTCCACGGAGGCCTGACCGGTGCCATCCTCGCCATGGTGCTGTTCGCTCGCCGGCGCGGCAAATCGCTCGCCGACGTGTTCGACTTCTCGACCGCTCTTCCCGGGCCCGGCCTCTTCTCGGTGCGCGTCGCCAATTTCATCAACGGCGAGCTGTGGGGAAAACCGACATCGCTGCCCTGGGGAGTCGTCTACCAGGGTGTGCCGCGTCACCCCTCGCAGCTCTATGAAGTGGTCCTCGAGGGAATCGTGCTCGGCTCGGTACTCTGGATATTCACCCGGCGGCCGCGGCCGCGGCTCGCGCCGTCCGGGCTCTTTCTACTCGGGTACGGGATCATTCGCTTCGCGCTCGAGTTCGTGCGCGTCCCGGATACGAATCGCGGCTACCTGCTCTTGGGCTGGGTCACCGAGGGGCAACTGCTCTGCATTCCGATGATCGTGATCGGCGCGCTCCTCCTGTGGATCGCCTACCACCGCTCACGGTATGCGGGCGGTCATGGCGAGCGAGCAGAGGATCATCCCGTGCACGCGTCCCGACCGGCCGCGGTGCTATCGCGCAGATCAGGGAGGTGAGCATGGGAAACGAGCGCGAGGACGACAGCTGGTTCTCGGAAGCTCAGCTCCGAGGTCTCGCGCGCGCGGACGAGGCAGCGGGTCTTGCCGCGCCGGTCCCCACGCGTAACGTCTCGAACGGGGAATACCTCCCATTTCCCCAGACACCTGCGCAACGCGAGGTCGAGGCGCGCGTCGCTGCGATCGCGGCGGCCACCGCCAAACGACTCGGCCTGTCGCGTCGGCGGTTCCTCGCCGGCTCAGGCGGGATGGCAGCTTCGTTCCTTGCGATGAACGCGGTGTTCGGCCGGTTCTTCGACGCGAGCCCGTTCGAGCTCTTCGAACCCGCTGCCGCTGCCGGGATCGCACCGCCCGTCGACCTCTTCGTGCTCGACGACCAACTCCACATGGTGCGCGACCGGCAGGGCAAGGCGGGCATGCCGCTCCGCGCTGCGGCGCAGGGAGCTGGCCCGGCGAGCGCCACCGCGGGATTCACCAGGAACCCCGTGAATCCCAGAGGCTATCCCGACGAGCTCGGCAGTCCCTGGGGTGCCTGGACCGAGTCCCTCGGCCAAACACCCAACGTCGGCGCGGACTTCACCCTCACGAGCCTCATCAAGGACGTCTATCTCGACAGCGCGGTCACGGTGGCCATTCTGAGCAACGCACCGCTCGCCCTCTTCTTGCCGCCCGGTGTCCACAAACCCATCCCACCCCGCACGATCGCGGAATCCCTCTCGGCCGAGATCCTCACCGGCTACCAGACCGCAGCCGTCCGCGACTTCGTAAACCGGATCGCCGGCTCGACCCGTATGCTTGCACACGGGCAGCTCTATCCCGGCCGCAGCAACCTCGAGTTCATGCAGCGCCAGATCGAGGAGTTTCATCCCGATTCCTGGAAGGGCTATACCATCGCCTTCTCAGCCAAGAGCACTGCCGACCCGACGCAGGGGATGAGGCGCTGGAGCCTGGACGATGAGGCGGTCGCCTATCCCACCTACGATCTGATCCGCAGGAACCGGGGCGAGCTCACGCAGCATCCCGGTTTCTTCAACATCTGTATTCACAAGGGTCTCACCACCTCGGGCGATCCGCGCGATCCGGCGAGCGACCAGGCACCGCTCGGCAACCCGAACGACATTCCCAAGGCGGCACGTGACTGGCCCGAATTCAACTTCATCATCTACCACTCGGCCTGGGCGCCGGCGTTCTACGGTTACTATTCCTGGAAGACGGTCCACGACGGATTGATGCGCGAAGGCGTGCCCGAGATTCATTGGATCACGCGTATGGCGCAGCAATGCGCTCATCTCGAGAACGTCTATGCCGAGCTCGGCACCACCTTCGCTGCGACCGCGACGACCTTCCCGAGCGCGTGCGCGCACATGCTCGGTCAACTCCTCAAGTACTGGGGACCGGACCGCATCGTGTTCGGCTCGGACTCGCTGTGGTACGGCGCGCCACAGTGGCAAGTGGAGGCGCTCTGGCGCTTCCAGATCCCCGAAGACATGGCTCGCAAATACGGGTATCCGCAGCTCACCGAGGAGACCAAGCGCAAGATTCTCGGTCTCAATTCTGCGCGCCTCTACAAGCTCGAGCCCAAAGCGCCAGTCATCGCCGCCGGACCCTATAGGCCGGTACCGCCCGATTACGCATCCCGGGTCCCGCAGGATTTGAAAGATACGCTAGCCGACGCCCCGGGCTCGCAGCAGGGCCCGACTCGAGGGCTGTGGTTGCCGAACCGGCCGGATAAGCTCGCCCTGCTGCGCAACGATTATCGCGCGGCGGGCGGCTTACGCCTCAATCGACGCCACGGCTGGATCGCACGCGGGACGGCCTGATGCAAAGAGTCGGTTACGAGCGGACGCGGCGTCGGCTGCCGAACCGGCGATCACGACCTATGGCGAGAGAAATGCGCAGGCTCCGAGTCAGCTCGATTGGTTTTCGTTCCTGCGCGGCAGGTGGCGCGGCGCCGTCAAGACGAACCTGCCGGACCGAAGCACGGGGCGGTTCGAGGTCACCTGGATCGGCGACACCCTCGTCGTGACCTCTGAGGACGGGCAAACGAGGATTAGGGAAAACTACCGTTTGGCAGATCAGAGCCACTTTACGTATAGCACGGATACCTCCCGTGATGGCGGTCGAAACTGGGACGCGGTATCGATAGAACTGTCGCTGGAAGGAGTCGAACGACAGATTGAGGCCCCGCGTTCCGCGCATCCCGAAAGCGGCCGCTCGGTTGTAT